>CADEDT010000019.1 GCA_902826145.1 uncultured Caulobacteraceae bacterium | reverse complement strand
CGGTTAAGACCCCGTTTGCCCTGCTGTGACCGCAGCCGGGCGGAACGATTTGCGAACCCGAATCGAGCTAGGAAGCGCCGCATGGCTGAACCGGCAGAACGCCCCGACGATCGCCTCGTAACCGCGGCCCGCATGCCGGGCGAGGGGGCGGACCGCGCGCTGCGCCCGCAAGGGTTCGACGAGTTCGTTGGCCAGCCGCACGCCAAGGCCAATCTCAAGGTCTTCGTCGAAGCCGCCCGCAATCGCGGCGACGCCATGGACCACGTTCTGCTCTTCGGCCCGCCTGGTCTCGGCAAGACGACGCTCGCGCAAATCATCGCCCGCGAATTGGGCGTTGGCTTTCGGTCCACCAGCGGCCCGGTCATTCAGCGCGCCGGCGATCTCGCCGCGCTGCTGACCAATCTCGAGCCGCGCGATGTGCTCTTCATCGACGAGATCCACCGCCTCGCGCCGCAAGTGGAAGAAATCCTCTATCCCGCGATGGAGGACTACCACCTCGACATCATCATCGGCGAAGGTCCATCGGCGCGCAGCGTGCGCATCGATCTTTCACCGTTCACGCTCGTCGGCGCCACGACGCGGGCAGGCCTGCTCGGCACGCCGCTGCGCGATCGCTTCGGCATTCCGGTGCGTTTGGATTTTTACGGGCCGGACGATTTGCTCGGCATCGTCACGCGCGCTTCCGCGAAGCTCGGCATGCCGATCACGCCAGAGGGTGCGCTAGAAATTGCCAAGCGTGCGCGCGGCACGCCGCGCGTCGCCGTGCGCTTGCTCCGCCGCGTGCGCGACTTCGCCGGTGAAGACGCAATCGACAAGGGCGTCGCCGACAAAGCGCTGCGCCGTCTCGATATCGATGGCGACGGCCTCGACATGCTCGACCGCCGCTATTTGCAGGCTTTGGTGGAAACCTATTCCGGCGGTCCCGTCGGCGTCGATACCATGGCCGCCGCACTCGCCGAAGCGCGCGACGCCATCGAAGACGTGATCGAGCCTTACTTGATGCAGCAAGGCTTCGTCATGCGCACCCCACGCGGCCGCGTCGCCGCGCCGAAGGCGTACGAGCGCCTCGGGAAGAAGCCGCCGAGTGCAGCGCCGGCGAGCGGAAGCTTGTTCGGGGAGAAGTAATCGCTTCTCGCGTCACCGAGTCCGCGTCAGCGTAATTTCCTCACCACCTTGCTTGATCGTCGCCTGCGCCGCGGTCGTGCCCTCGGCGGCAAACTCCACGATCGCGTCCGCTTCCTCGACGGCAAACACAGTTGGCGCAGTCGCGCGAAGCGTAACGGGCGACTGGCCTGTGAGCTGTGCGCGGAGCGTCTCGCCATCGAGGAAGACGTTCATGTTCAACTCGCCCGCGGCATAGATGCCGACAACCCGCTCCAGCGTCGCGCGCGGCAGTGCCATTGCCACCGGCAAGGGCGCGAGCGCCTCCGCGCTACGCACGCCGATCACGCCTTCACCCTCGCCCTCGCCGAAGTAGCGCACGCTGGTGACGGCGCCGCTGGCGTCTCGAATGAGCTGAATGCGATTGAGACCGTCGTCGTAGAGGAAGTCGTCGCGAGCGATAGGCGTCAGCGGAATACGCGGTCGGCCCTCGCGTTGCGCGGTCAATCGGCCATCGACAACGCGCAGTGTGCGCTTGATGCCACCATCGAAGAGATAGACGGCCTCCGCTGCTTGCAGCGCCGAAGTATCGACAGCGATCGGAATCATCTCGGGGTAGGGATTGTTGAGCGCGATCGCCGCCAAGCGTCGCGCGATCAGGCCAGAGCTGGCGGCGCCGGGCGGATCGCTATCGCTGTTTTCCAGCACGACGACGGTGATATCCGCGCCGGGGACATAGCTCAGCGACGTGCTGAATCCAAAAATGCCGCCGCCATGTTCGAGCTGCGGCTGGTCGCGCACGCTGCCGGCCGCGATGCCGAAGCCGTAATTGTACGGCGGCGTGCCTGCCGCGCCTGTCGGCGTGATCATCTGGGTGTAGAGCGGATTGGAGAGCACGCGGCCCTCGTGCAGCGCGCGGTTCCAGATCAACAGGTCGTCGACGGTTGAGACGAGCGCGCCAGCGGCGTGCGGTTGCGTCATGCTGAGCGTGCGCATCGGCACGACGGCGCCGCCGTCCAAGGAATAACCGTGCGCCTGTTGCGCAACGAGACGCGGATCGCCGCCATAACCTGTATGGCGCATGCCGAGAGGCTCGAAGAACTCGCGCCGCAAATACTCGTGCCACGGCATGCCGCTCGCCGCTTCGATCACCGCGCCTACGAGCACGTAACCGGAATTGCTATAGGACCAGCGCGTGCCGGGCTCGAAATCCAGAGGCAGGTTTTCGAACACGTCGATCATCTGCGCTGTGGTCAGATCCGCGCGGATCGGCTCGATCATGTAGCCGTCAATGTCGGTGTAATTATGAACGCCGGACGTGTGGTTGAGGATTTGGCGCACCGTGATGTCGCCGCCGCGTGGAAAGTCCGGAAGGTAGCGCGAGAGGGGGTCGTCTAAGCTGACACGCCCGTCTTCGACCAGCGAGAGCAATCCAGCTGCAGCGAACTGCTTGGTGACAGAGCCCAGCCGAAACACGTCATCCGGCGAGAGCGGTGTGTGCGCTTCGATATCTGACTCTCCTCGCGCGCCGCGGTAGAGCACCATGTCGCCGCGCGCGATCAGAATGGCTGCGCCCGGCCCGTCAGCGGGATAGCGCCGTGCCACAAGCTCCGCTGCCTGACGCTCGATCTCGGCATCGCCCGGTGGCTGCGGGGCGTGTGCGCACGCGCTGAGCGCGAGGCCAAAGCATAGCGCCAGCGAAAAGCCGAGCGACCGCACACTCATCATTGATTTTCCCCGTCCCTCATCGTGGGCGAAAGTTATCGGCGCCAACATTTCAGCATTATTGCAGCAGGCTGCTCGCTTCTCAGACGCACGCTATTCCCCCATACCGTGTGCCGCCTTTAACGCACGCCGCCACCCTTGCAGTGTTTCGTTATAACGGCGCGGGCAGGGCGCGTGTCCGATTTCCGGGCGAAATCGGTACGCCATCTCTCAAACTCCTGCGCTGCGCGCTTACATCGAATGCGTAGGCCAATTGCCGACGCATGTGCGGCAGGGCGGTAGGGAAAGGACGAGATGTCTCAAGTGCTCGACGTCGTCATGAACGCGTCATTGCTGTCCATCATCGGCGCGCTGGTCGCGCTTTTCATTCTCATCTCAATCCTGCTGCGCGTGGTGGTGCCCACAAACATGGTCCACACCGTGCAGTCGCGGCGTAAGACGACGTCGTATGGCGCGGGCCAGAAGGCCGGCAACGTCTACTACAATTGGCCAAGCTGGGTGCCGCTGATCGGCATCACGCGCATTATCCTGCCCGTGAACAACTTCGAGCTCTCGCTGACCGGCTACGAAGCTTACGACAAGGATCGCGTGCCGTTTCGGCTCGATCTCACGGCGTTCTTCCGCATAGCCGATACAAACGTCGCCGCCGCGCGCATCGCCAACATGAAGGAGCTGATCGCGCAGCTGCACTTTATCGTGCAGGGCGCAGCGCGGAAAATTCTCGCAACGCACGACATCCACCAGATCATGGTCGATCGCGCCACCTTCGGCGCGCAGTTCACCCAGGAAGTAGCGACAGAGCTGGCGAACTGGGGCGTCGAGCCGGTCAAGAACATGGAGCTGATGGACGTCCGCGACGCCGAAGGCTCGCGCGTCATCGCCGACATTATGGCGATGAAAGCCTCCAACATTCAGATGACCAGCCGCATCGAGGTCGCCAACAACATGCGCGCGGCGCAGACCGCCGAAATCGCGGCGCGCCAGGAAGTCGAAGTGCGCGAACAGGAAGCGCAGCAAGTCGTCGGCCAGCGTACAGCCGAGAAAGACAAGCAAGTCGGCATCGCCACTGAAAAAGCCGCGCAAGAAGTGCAGGCGGAAGCGGCGGTCACGCGCGAGCGCGAAATGCAGGTCGTGCGCGTCTCGACCATGCGTCAGGCCGAAATCACCAAAGACCAGCAAGTTGTCGCGGCCACGCAGGACAAGGAAACCACGATCCTGCGCGCCGATGGCGATCTGCAGGCCACCAAGCTCTCGGCCGAGGGCATCCGCGTCGAAGGCAACGCCAAGGCCGACGCCGAGAAGGCCCTGCAACTCGCGCCGGTCGCGGCGCAGATCGAACTGGCCAAGGAGATCGGCCAGAACGAAGGCTACCAATCGTACCTGGTCTCGATCCGCGGCGTCGAAGCGTACACGCAAGTCGGCGTCGAGCAGGCGAAGGCAATCGGGCAAGCCGACGTGAAGGTGATCGCCAACACCGGCGACACGGTGCAAGGCGTGCACGACGCGATGGGCCTGATCTCACCCCGCGGCGGCACCGCCATCGGCGGCATGCTCGAGGCGCTGAAAAACACGCCAGAAGGCGCGGCGCTCCTTGAGCGAATCCTGCGCCGTGAGGCGGCGGCGCAAGCGGCGCCGGACGCGACTACGCCTTAGCTAGGCCGGCAATGAGCAGCTCGATCAACGCGTCGAGCTGCTTGAGATCGGTGGCGCCCTCATCAAGCGCCACCATCGCCGGATGATGAAAGCGCGTCGTGGCGTGCAGCAGAAGCCCAGCACTCTTCTCCGCGTCAGCTACATGCCACGCACCTTCGCGCTCACCGTCGCGCAGGATTTCCGCGACCTCTTCAACCAAATGCGCCACGTGCGCGGCCACGACCTTGTGCGCGCCGTCCGTGATCGACCGGTAGACCGCAAACATCTCTGGGTCTTCGAGCACCTTCTTGCGCTTGATCTCCGCCAGCGTGCGCAGCCACGCCTTCAACCGCTTTGGCGCGGGCGTCTTCTTGTCCGCCGTGATCTTAGTGAGCGGCGCCATCACTTCCGTGAGCCAGCGCTCAGCCACGGCGTCGAAGAGGGCGGTCTTGGAGGCGAAGTGCTTGTAGACGTTGGAGTGGCTCATATCGAGCGCGCGCGCGACATCCACGACGCCCGTCTTGGCGGGGCCGTGGCGTCGCAACGTTTCGACGGTGGCGTCGAGAATGCGGTCTCTGATTGAATCAGTGCTCACGCGCTGAGTGATGCCTCCCTCATCGTTCGCTGTCGAGCATCGCCATCTGCTCGGCGGCGTAACGCGTGCCGGCGACGGCTTCAGGCGGCGCCGCGGCGTCGATGCGCTTAAGTTCGTCGGCCGTTAGCGTGACATTGAGCGCGCCGAGCGCCTCAGACAGCCGTTCGCGCTTGCGGGCGCCAACTAGCGGCACGATGTCGTCGCCGCGCTGCGCCACCCAGGCGATCGCCAATTGTGCAACGCTGCAGCCTTTCGCATCCGAGATCGCCTTGAGCGCACGGACGAGCTCCAAGTTCTTATTGAGATTATCGCCCTGAAAGCGCGGGGAGTGCGCACGGAAGCCGCTGATCGAACCGCCGCCCAGCGCGCTTTCGCTGATCAGGCCGCGCGAGAGCACGCCATAGGCCGTGACGCCAATGCCAAGCTCGCGCAGCACGGGCAGGATCTCGCGTTCAACCGTCCGCGTGATCATCGCGTATTCGATTTGCAGATCGACGATCGGATGCACGGCATGCGCACGGCGAATGTTGTCTGCGCCGGCTTCCGAAAGCCCGATGTGGCGGACGTAGCCTTCTTTCACCAGGTCAGCGATGGCGCCGATCGTGTCTTCGATCGGCACGAGCGGCGAAACGCGAGCAGGGCGGTAGATATCGATGTAGTCGGTGCCGAGGCGCTTCAGCGAATAGGCGACCGCTGTCCTGGTCGCGGCGCGATCAGAGGCAAAGCCAAGGAAGTCGCCCTTAGGCCCGCGTTGCGCGCCATACTTCACACTGAGCAGATATTTGTCGCGGCTGACGCCTTTCAACGCTTCGCGCAGCAGCATCTCGTTGTGGCCCATGCCGTAGAAATCGCCGGTGTCGATCAGCGTGACGCCCGCTTCGATCGCGGCGTGGACCGTGGCGATGGATTCCTGTTCGTCAGCCGGGCCGTAGAAGTCCGACATCCCCATGGCGCCGAGGCCAATGGCGGAGACGGTAGGGCCGGTTTTTCCGAGACGACGCGTTTGCATGGCGGTGCTCCTTGTTGAGGAGCGATATCGCGCCAATAGTAACAAAAGTCAATAGCTGTTACTTGAATTATGTTTCATGATGGACCCGCGTCCAGCAGGCGCCGCAATTTCTTCGGCGCGACGGCCGTGTAGCTCTGCTTCAGCCAGCCCCGCAGCGTCTCCATCTCAGCCAACACGTCGTCGTCCGCATCGAAGTGCGCTGTGATCCAGTTGTGCTGTTTGAACCAGCCCTTGGCGGGCCGCACGAAAGGTAGCTCTTCGGCCATCTCGGCGGAGATCGGCAGCTTCATGATGATGGTGAGCGCATCGAGCGGCTCGGCCTTCGCGCCGAACACCGCGAACATTTTCTTACGCACGTAGACGCCGCGTGTTGGCGGCCATGCGGGGCCAGCTGTGGTCTCCGGAAAACTTAAGCCGAGCTTTGTCAGCTCGGCTTCAGCTTTTTGGTGCGGCGTCGGTCGCATGGCCGCGAACGTAGCACCGCGAATTGTTCAGCGCGTACGCGCTTTTAGTGGTGGTCGGCGACGCGGATCGTCCCACGGCGGCGCGCCGCACGCACCATTTTGACCGTGCCGGACGTGGCGTCCGAGAAGAAGGTCAGCGCCACGGCGCCGGCGACGATGAAGGCTGCAAGTTCGATCATCTCAAGCTCCCGATTTCGATGTCTGAACGGCTGCCTAAAGGGTTGGTTCCGAACGCGGTGTGACAGCGGTCACAATCGCGCGCGTAGTCCACAGAGGCCCGTTACGTCACCAGGGCAATTCTTCTCCAGTGCCTGCATGCACGAAGCGGCCAGTCGTCTCCGGCGTCAGTGCATCGATGCGCTGAACGATGCCGCGCACGGACTCTTCCGGCGTGATGCCGTTTCTGCCGGTCATCTCAGTTGCCACCATTCCGGGATGCAAGAGCAGCACAGCGATGCCGCGCCCGGCGAGATCGCGCGCGAGTGAAACGCCAGCGGCGTTCACCGCTGCCTTCGACATGCGATAGCCGTAGTAGCCGCCGGAGCCGTTATCGGCCATCGAGCCCATCCGGCTGGTGACGATGACGACCTTGCTGCCTTTGTGAAGTAGCGGCAGCAGGGCAGTGGTCACCCGCAGCGGCCCAAGCGCATTCACCTCAAGCTGCTCTTCAATCGAGTCGAAGTTCATCCGCTCGAGACTGTCGCCGCGCAGAATGCCGGCATTGTTCACCAGCACGTCGATCTCCACGCCATTCAGCCGCCTGGCCAAGTCCGCGAGCGACTCCGCATCACCGACATCGATGCCGCTTTCGACGCGCACACCGAGCGCCTCGATCTCAGTCGAAGGCTTGCGACACACTGCAATTACCCGATCGCCGCGCGCCTTTAGCTGTCTCGCTAGCTCCAGGCCGATGCCTCGATTGGCGCCAGTGATGAGTGTGTATCCCATGGGTGATCTCCTGCCGCTTACTTAGGCCGCAGCGACGCAAACGAAAACGGCCCCAGCTTCACTGGGGCCGTTTCGCATTTCAGGATTCTAGTTCGCTCACTGATCCGGACGGCCAACGCGGCGGCGGGCCGGCTGACGCGTGCGGGCCGGACGTTGCGGCTCGGCCGTTTGTTCCTGGACTTGCGTTTCCGCGTAGAGCTGGTCCAGCGCTTCGAATGTCAGCGTGGTCGTGTAGCTCCCAACGGCTGCTGGCGAGCCAGCCGGCATGTCGGCGCGGTGGCGCGCCGCGATAATGTATTGGCCCGGGCCGTCGAACGTGAACGTGGCGCGGCCGCTGGCGTCGGTAGCGACGTAGCGGTCAAGCTTCGTCTCGGCATCGCCGGCCGCGTAGAGCACGATGGCGACGTTCGGCAGAGGCGCGCCATCGAACAACAGTTCGATTTGGAGGCCTTGCGACGCCAAAACTTGGTTCGGGTGCGTCACTGGCCGAATCGACAGGCGCCCGACTGTCGGCAGTTGCGAGACGTCGCTCGCCGTGCCGCGCGTGACATAGGTGTCCGCGATCGTGACCGTTTGCAGTGTCGTTGTTTGAGAACCGGGCGGCGGCGTTTCGCTTGCGCCAAGCACGCGCCACTGGCCGTCGACGCCGACAAGGTTCGCCACCTGGCCTGCGACTTCGCCGGTTGTCACGCGGTACGTGCCGCCGCGTGTGAGATCGGCTTGCAGTTCTGTTGCGCCGCCCGGCGTCACCGCGATGCGGTCTGCCGAAACGCGCTCACCGCCGGAGTTCGTCACGATCAGAGTGTCGCCAACGGCGATTGCGGGCGTGAAGAAGGTTGTCGCGTACGACCCTTCGATTTGCACCTCCGCTTCAGTGACCCAAAACTGCTCGGGCTTTAGGTACGATGTGTACGCAGCCGCCGGTGTTGCCGCCGCCGCGAAAAGCACGGCCGCCAAAACGTGTCTCTTCATCCGATCTCACTCGCCTGCTCGGCGGGAACCTATCCCGCTGATCCCTCGTCACTAAACTCACACAAGCCGGTGGAAACTTTCAAGCCTGTAACACGCCTGTGATCACCGCGGCCTGTTGTCCATCAGTGCGAGCAGCCCGAGCACGCTCTTCACGGTAAACCAGAGCATCAGGATGATGCCGCCCAGGCCGGCGATCCAAAGCAGCACAAAGCCGATGAGAATCGCTACGGTAAGCCAACCAACCAGAGCCAGGATCGCCAGTCCGATCGCCCACCAAAAGGCGACGAACCATATGCGGATCTGGTCGTCCAAATGCGAACGCGCGAATGGCGAGGCTCCGTCCTTGCTTGCAAGCGCCACGATAACGCCCAGCAGCGCGAAAATGGCGAAGCTTGGAATACTCAGCAGGTAGAGACCGTAAACCAAAAACGCCGACGAACGGCCCGGCTGGGCGGCGGGTAGGGGCGTTGTGCTCATGCGCTTTGCACCTTGCTCAAGCTTTCGGCTTTCGCGCGAGTGGGTGCTTGGTTTCCACGAGCGTCTTCAGCCTGCCTTCGGCGACATGGGTGTAGATTTGTGTTGTGGCAATATCGGCGTGGCCGAGCAGCGTTTGCACTGTCCGCAAATCCGCGCCGCCTTCGACCAAGTGCGTCGCGAACGCGTGCCGTAGCACGTGGGGCGAAACCCGCGCTGGGCTGATGCCAGCTTTCACCGCCGCTGCTTCCAGAATTTGCGCCACGCGCCGCCGCGTAAGCTTGCCATCTGCCGCGCTCGCGGATGGGAACAGCCAACGCTGCGCTTTCTCCCGTTGCGCCTCCACCTTCGGCAACGCGCCAGCGCGCGCTTCCAAGTGCGCCGCCAGCGCCGCCAGCGCCGGTCCGCCGAGCGCGACAAGCCGCTCTTTGCCGCCCTTGCCCTCGATGATCATGTGATCTTGGCCCGGCCTCGGAGCGGCGCGCATCGGCAATGACACCAACTCGCTCACGCGCAAACCCGCGCCGTAGAGCAATTCAATCAACGCCCGATCGCGTGGACTCTCCGCCGCGTCGATCAGCGCGGTGATCTCGTCAACCGAAAGCGTTTTCGGCAAGGACCTTGCCCGCTTGGGCGCGTCGAGCCGCGACGTCGGATCGTCGGCGCGCACATTGTCCTGAAGTAAGAAGCGATAGAATTGCCGGAGCGCGGAAATCCGCCGCCGCGCCGTCGCCGGCGAAAGCCCGCGCTTCGTCAACCCCGCGACATACGCTTCGATCGCCTCCGGCCCAGCGCCTCGCAATCCCGAGCGGACGTGCTCGCGCGCATCATCCAGGTCGCGCGCGTATGCATCGAGCGTATTCACTCGCGCGCCGCGCTCGGCGGAGAGCATTTCAAGAAACGCCTCGATCAGGGCGGAATCGGACATGACGTCAGAGCCTGCATGGGCGCAGTTGTCAGCGCAACTCCTGCATTGTGATCTGCTCCACCTATGGCTAGCCTGGCTTTAAGTATGGGGGCATTCATGAGAGTCTTGCGCGCGGCTGTAGTTGCATTGGCGTTTGTACCGTTCGCGGCGCAGGCGCAGACCCGCGTTACACCGGTTCTATCTACGTCGATGCAGCGCGCATGTCAGGGCGAGACCGGCCAAACAACGCTCTTCGACGCCACCGGGCGATCGCCCGTGAACCAGCCGCAGATCGCTGCCGACACGCGCGGTTTCCGCGCGACGCGCGCCGGAGATGGCTACGCATTCGAACAGAGCGCGGTCGCCGCTCACGGCGAAACCTTTCTGCGTGCGAACGTCGCCGCAGATGGTGCAGTCAGCAACGCCGTGCTGTCTGGGAGCGGTTTCGAGCGCGCCATGACGGCGTCCACGCTCCCGGTCGATGCCGCCGCGCTCGCAAATTCTCTCGCCTTGGAAATTCCGGAACGGTTGCTTGTCGGCCGCTCATTCGCCGTTGGCGATCAACTATATCCGGAGGCGCTTCGTAGCACCCTGATTAGTCAAATGACGTCAGCCTTGGGCGTGCCGTTCCCAGTGGGCGGCACGATCAACATTCCGTTTATTGGCGAGCAAACCCAGGATGGCCGGCGCGTCTACGTATTTGAGGGCGAACTCCAGCTTCAAGGCGAGGGTCAGATACAAGGTGCGATGGTCTCGGTGAGAGTACAAAGCCAAGCTCACATCGTTCACGATGCTGAGACTGGTTTGGTCGTTCGCTACGACACGTCGCAGCAACTCGAACTTTTGAGTGATCGTCAGCCATTAATTCGCAACCAGTCGCACGATCGCTACACCTGCCAGATCGTCGCGCAGTAGTAGTTTTGCCGCTCTGAGTCGGCCCGTGCTGCCGTACGCTTAACTTGGCGGGCCGGCCAGGATCGCTTCCGCCGCGATGCGCCGCGCTTCATCTTCCAAGCGCAAACCACGTAGTGCGCGGATGATGCGCTCCACCGACTCCGAGTCCAGCCGCGCGGGGCCGCCTTCGCCGGCGGCGATCACAGCAAGCAGCGCGCCTTCGCCAACGGCCCCCCGCTCCACGGACGAGGCAAGTGCGAGCATCGCGCCGCTATCCGCGCGGGCGCCGCCTTGGGGTGCGTTCGCGAGCAGGAAGGTTTGCACCGCGCCCTCTGTCGGCGCGCCGAGCGCCGAGAGAATCGTCACGTCGCGTGCGGCGGCGCGTGCGTTGGCGCCTGCCGCGCGGTCGATCCGTCGTTGCATCGCCATGGTGCCTTGCTCGTTGCGTGCGCCCGTGAGCGCCACCAGCGCGGCGTCGAGCGGCGCGAGCACGGCCTCGTCAGCGCCGGCTTGCCGCGCGCTCGCGACCAGGCGCTGGCCGAGCTGCGCGTCGCCCGTCGCCAAGGCCGCGCGTGCAAACAGAACTGCGCTCGCCGCATCCGGCGCGCTTTGCAGCGCGGCGATGTCAGATTTGAAGAAGCGCGACGCCGCAGCGAAGTCGGGATAGGCCGCCGCCGCGCGCAGAACTGTGGCGATCGCAGTCGCTGCTTCGATTGAACCTGGCGCAGCCGTGATTTGGCGGAGCGCCGTAACGATCGGCGGCAGCCCCGAGGTCATCTCCGCCGGCGTCGCCGCCAAGATCGTGCGCGCGTCCGCAGCGCTCAGTGCGCCACGCCGGAAGGCAAGCGCCGCTGCTTGCGCGCGCTGTGGCTGCGGCGCCTCGTTGTTTCTCGCGAGTGCGACTAGCGCCAGCGTCGAAGAGCTCGCGAGCGGGTTTGGCCCCGGGCGCAATTGCGCGGCGATCGAAAGCTGCACGGCGAGGGAGTTGTCGTACCGCGCTGTTGGTGGTCGCGTCCCTGGCGCGCCGCCAGCGGCGGCAACGGCGCCGGTATACCAAGCGTCTGCCGCGTTCTGAGCGCGCGCCAACTCGAGCGCCAAGTCCGCCGCGGCGCGATCGCCGCCAACGGCGGCGCAGTAAGCGCGTAGCCGCAACAAGAATGGCGGGACTTGTTCGGTGACATTGGCCGCCCGCCCGCGATTACAGGCCTGAACGCGTTGGCCGCGTGCCAGCTCTGCTTGCGCGGCGTACTGCGCGATCTGCACATCGTTCGCGGCGCTGCCCGCGCCCGACGCCATCGTCGCCAGCTCATCGGCTGCGCCCATTTTGCCGAGCGCTTCGAAGCGTTCGCGCGCCGCCGCATCCGCGTCACCGCCGCGTGGCGCTTCCGCGCCCGAAAGCAGCACGCGACGTGCGAGTGCGAGCATCGCCGGTGAATCGTACACGGCCGGCAGGCGATCGAATGCCATCGCGAGGAAGGCCGGATCTGAGCGCGTCCAGATATCGCTCGGCAGCGCGCCGTTTGAGCGCGAGAGCGCGCCGACTGTCCACGCGTTGAGGTCGCTCAACTGCGCCTGTTCGATCGGCGCAGGCGTGTTGCTCTGCGCATAAGCGCACACCGGCAAGAGCGCCCCGGCCATCAGTCCAAGCGCAAGCGAGCGAGTAACCATGTTCGTCATTCCTTGAAGGCGTCCTGCACTTCGACACGAATTTCTTGGGTAGGCGGCGCGAGTTTGTCGGACTGGCCGATGAAAAACACGAAAAGGCCGATCACCACCGCCGCGCACACGCCAATCACAGCGTAGCCCACCTGCGGCGGCGTACGCCGGGCGAACGAAGAACGCCTGCGTCTGCGTCGATACATCGCCGGTTGGCCCCTGCCGTTGCGAGCGGACGAGATTGCCTACAAAATGTGGCGAAGTTCTAGTGCGGCCATGATGAATTTCGCCTGTGCTTGAGGGCGGGCTGGGAGCGAAATTCATCATGACAAGCCGCACTAAAGCAAAAATCTGGCTTCTAGTGTGCTTATCGGATTTGAAGTTCGCTTCGTGCCCGCTCCCAGTTGGTGGCGAACTTCAAATCCGGCACACTAGGCCCCCGGTCCGCGCTTAACCTTGTCCGGACCTTTTGAGGTGATTCGTGGTTCGGCCGGAAAGCAGCGATGTCGGTGAGCGTGCGGACGCCGTTGCCGAGCTGCGCCGGCAAGCCGCCGGCATTGAGCCCCCGCGCACGATCGCGCTTGTTGGCCTGATGGGGGCGGGGAAAACCACGATTGGGCGGCGCCTGGCCTCGGCCCTCCAACTTCCGTTTGTGGATGCCGACGACGCCATCGTTGCAGCAGCGGGCCGTTCCATCGAGGACATCTTCGCTGACCGGGGCGAAAGTGAGTTCCGTCGGGGGGAGAGGCAGGTGATCGCTCGTTTGCTCGCCGGCCCCACGCACGTGCTCGCCACCGGCGGCGGCGCCTTCATCGATCTACGCACGCGCGAACTCATGCAGGAACGCGCCATCTCGATTTGGCTGAAAGCGCCGCTAGATGTATTGATGAAGCGTGTGACGCGGCGCGATCATCGCCCGCTGCTGAAGGAAGAAGATCCGCGCGCCGTCATGCAAAGATTGATGGACGAGCGTTACCCGATCTACGCCGAAGCCGATCTCACCATCGAAACCGGCAGCGGCCCGCACAACAGCGCGGTCAGCCTCATCCTCTCGACGCTGCGTGCGCATCTCGCGAAGGCGCCATGACCACCATCCCCGTCCAACTCGGCGAGCGCTCGTACAATGTCATCACCGACGCCAACCTGCTTTCGCGCGCGGGTGAGTTGATCGCGCCGTTCGCGCCGACCAATCGCGTTTTCATCGTCACCGATCAGAATGTCGCGCGCCTGCATCGCCCGGCACTGACGGCAGCACTCGATGCCGCCGGCATCAAGAACTGGACGATCACTTTGCCGCCCGGCGAAGGCTCCAAGAGTTTCGCTGGCCTCGAAATGCTGACGCGGCATTTGCTGCAAGCGGGCATCGACCGGCGCGATCTCGTCGTCGCTTTCGGCGGCGGTGTGATTGGCGATTTAAGCGGCCTCGCGGCTGGTCTCGTGAAACGCGGCGTCGATTTCGTGCAGATCCCGACGACATTGCTGGCGCAAGTGGACTCCAGCGTCGGCGGCAAGACGGCGATCGACACACCGGAAGGCAAGAACCTTATCGGCCTTATCCATCAGCCCAAACTGGTGATCGCTGATCTCGACGTGTTGGGTACGCTGCCCGAGCGGGAGCTGCGCGCGGGCTATGCGGAGATCGTGAAAGCGGCGCTGATTGGCGACGCGGCGTTCTTCGATTGGTGCGAAGCTAACGCCGCCGACGTTCTCGCCACCAAACCAACGCCACTCGCCAAAGCGATCGCCACGGCCATCGCGTTCAAGGCCCGCATCGTCGAGGCCGACGAAACCGAGAAGGGCCAGCGCGCGCTTCTCAACCTCGGCCACACCTTCGCGCACGCACTGGAAGCGCACTCGGCATACGATGGCACGCTGCTCCACGGCGAAGCCGTCGCCGCAGGCACAGCGCTCGCCTTCGCCTTCTCCGCTGAGCTCGGCCTCTGCGGCGCCGAAGACGCCACCCGCGTCCGCAAGCATCTTGAAAGCGCCGGCTTCGTCACCGATCTTCGCGAGCTTGCCGGCGCGCCCTACGACCCGCAGAAACTTCTCGCGCTGATGGCCGCCGACAAGAAGAGCGAAGCCGGCGCAATTACTTTGATCCTGGCCCGCGGCATCGGCCAGGCCTTCGCACATCGGGCGGCAGACGCAGAAAAGCTCGCCGCCTTCCTCAACCGAGAGACTAGATGAGTCCCTACTTAAGTTTGTTGGTGGCGTTTGTGTTGTTGGCCGCCAACGCATTTTACGTCGCCGCCGAGTTTGCTTTGGTGAAAGCGCGCGCCTTCCGTATCGACGCGCTGGCGGAAGAGAACGCCTTCGGCGCGGTGCTCACCAAGAAGCTCTTAGGCAACATCGAAGCCTATCTCGCGTGCTGCCAGCTCGGCATCACCATGGCCTCGCTCGGCCTCGGCTGGGTGGGCGAGCCCACGGTCGCTGCCATCGTCACGCCGCTGCTGCAACCGATGGGCCTCAGCGAAGAGTTCATCCATCTCGTCGCCTTCCTGATCGGCTTTCTCGTCTTTTCATCGCTGCACATCGTCATCGGCGAACAAGTCCCGAAGACGTTCGCCATCCGCAATCCCGAGCCCGTTTCGCTCTGGATCGCGTATCCTCTGCACTGGTCGTTCCTGCTGCTCTATCCGCTGAACTGGCTCTTGAACAACGCCTCGCGCGGCGTGTTGCGCATGTTCGGCGTGAAGGAGGTTTCGCACCACGAAGTGCTGACCGGCGCCGAGATCGAAAGCATCGTCGACACCTCGGCCGAGCAGGGCGCTCTCGAAATGAGCGTGCGCGATCGTCTGCGCGGCTCGCTCGATCTTTCCGAACTCACCGTCGCCGACGTCATGATCCATCGCAAGAACATGAAGTCCGTCGACATCGACCTGCCGGCGCGCGAAATCCTGGCGCAAGCCATGAGCTCGCCGCACACGCGCCTGCCGCTCTGGAAGGACGAGCCGGACAATATCGTCGGCGTGCTGCACGCGCGTGATCTGCTGCGCGCTATTTCCGAGCACGGCCGCGACGGCTTCGACGTCAACGACGTAAAGCGCACGCCCTGGTTCACGCCGATGCAGACGAGCGCTGAAGATCAGCTCGCCGAATTCCTGCGCCGGCGCGAACACTTCGCCATCGTGGTGGACGAGTACGGCGCGCTCATGGGCCTCGTCACGCTCGAGGATATTCTCGAAGAGATCGTCGGCGACATCAAAGACGAGCACGACATCGCCGTGCAAGGCGTGCGCCAGCAGCCCGACGGCAGCGTCAATGTCGACGGCTCAGTGCCGATCCGCGATCTGAACCGCGCCATGAACTGGGATCTGCCCGACGAAGAAGCCGTCACCATAGCCGGCCTGGTGATCCACGAAGCCCAGGCGATCCCCGAGCCAGGGCAACGCTTCGCGTTTCATGGCTATCGCTTCCAAGTCCTCCGCCGCCAACGCAATCAACTCACCGCGCTGCGCGTCGAGCGTGAGATGGCGGAGGGGATGGAGGGGGGTTAGTCAGTCCCACGGCTTGGTGAACGTACCTTCGCCGCTCTTCGGCAGCGTGTCGTGACTATAGTGTCCCATGCAATAGTTCAGAGCGCTCCGCTTAAACGGGACGTGAACCACCTTTGCCTTGCCGTTCTGAATTCGCGTTCGCAGAGCTTGAGGCCAAAACGATCGCATTTGCGCGGTGACCGCCGTGATCTGGTCCATGCTGGGGTAAGTCGCGATGATTGGGATTTCGCAATGGTCAATTGCGGTTTCGATCTCAAATGGCACACCATCGTCGTCGAGCGCTGTGTGCTCTGTTGTTATCAGAACCAGGTTCTTCGAGTTGTTTAGACGCTCGCGAAGTCGTGCGGATAACGTGGCCCAAGTGCTCGTGTCTCGCACCGAATAAGTCTTGTCGTGGCTGTTGTTGAACGAGAAATCGATGTGCTTGTTTTCCTTCCAGCCCATCATGGTCGAATAGTATTTGAAATCCGACTTGGTCGGATTGACCTGACCTTGGCCGTGAAAAGCAACGTAAGTGCCGTTTCGATATGCCATTAGGAAAATCTCCGTCGAATATCAAATAAATCGATCTCTTCGAGGTCGTCTGGCCGCAACGCCAAGGTAATCTTCTTGGCGATTGGCTGCTGCGCATCGGCTCGAATGGCGGATGCAATGGTAAGTTCGACCAATGTGGTCTTGTCGACCCCGATGCGCGCTGTTCGTGTACCCATAAGTGGCAGAGCGACATCGCCGTGATTGCAGCAGTCGCGCGCCTCAGACCACAATCGTTCCAGAGCAGTGACGTAGTTCTCAAGTGTCGCTTCGGTTTTGTGCGACGTGGCGTTCGTGCGTGTTAGGGCTATGAGCAAGTAAGTCTTGGATGCGCGCCGAATTAGTATCGCTTCGCCAACGGCATATCGGCACGTCGCCGCCGGTGGTCGCTGCACCTGCTCGATGCAACGTTTGGATTGAAGTAGGGCGTCCATCGTAGAACGCGCCTCCGCCTCGCGATTTGGGTACTCAAGCTTAAGGAACTGGCCGTGAACGGACGCTTCCGAGACAACGGCACCCAGTGAAGTGTCGAAGAAGTCGTTGACCGGCACCACTATGGTTGAGGGCTCGTCAAACAAGTCTCCGACTTTCAACTCGATCTCGAGTGCTCGCCCTTTCGGTTTGAAGAGAACACGCGTCGGCTGAAATAGTCGCTGAATACCGACAACAAGTGCGGTGGCGCAAATAAGAGCAATCCAGAGCGAAGTGTTCGCGAAAAACAAATCCTGCGCGGGTTGGGAAATTCGGGACAGGAGTCCCACGATGGTCGCTGCCGCGCCTATTACGAGCCAAGCGCGGCCAACAAACATCCGGATAAGTTCGGGGACCCCCTTGGGCCGTAGCTTTAATATCACGCACTGCTTGTTCAGCGATTCGCAACTTGTGCGCAAGGCAGCGGCTTACCGCTTGCCGCGCTCCGACTGATCCCCACCTCCCACCCGCATGCGGTCGCGCTCGGACAGGAGCTGCGATCATGGTGGGAGCAAAGACACTTGAGAAAGCACTCGCGCTCGGCGCGCGCGGCGTGCTCGTGCGCTGCGGGACGTGTCTCAACCGCAGACGTTTCGCACCGGCGCACGCGCTGAAACTCTTCGGCGCCGAGACGCTCATCACCGACATTCCCAAGCGCTGCCGCTGCAAATGCGGCGCGAAAGCCAAGCACGCCGTCGCCGATTGGCCCATCCGCGCCAGAGGCGGCAACGAACCCTTGCCGATCGTGCCGAAAGAGTGGGGCAGGTTGCCTTGATCTTCGCGACTACTTGGCGCCGACGCAATTTAAAGTAGTATGGCGTCCGGGGTCTGATTATGGACGAGCCGCATCCAATCGATGTCGCGGAATATTCTGCGGACGTCTTGTATCAACTGTCCCGCCTTGTTGGGACTGCTGGGCTTGCCGAGCTTAGCTGGGAAATTCGCAACGCGGCGATCACCGCCGCTTTCGAACAACTTCGGCTTGAGGCCGAAGCGGAAGGCAGGCCGTTTTCATTTTCATGCGGATTCACCTGAGCTCTATCCAACGCTCTTCCGCGCCAAGCGCTTGAAACAAAAGCAAACGCAGAAAACAAATCCGACCCACTTCCCGCCAGCCGTAAACTCTCCCCATCGCTCCGCTTTGATGGCCAGTCGGCCTTAGTTCGAACCGATGCGTGGGCGTGGTGATTGAGCGTGAAGGGCTGATGTTCTCCGCCTGCCAGTGACGAGATGCTGGCCGTCACGCGAGCGAAGGGCTCGCGCGATGTGCGGAGGAAACGGCGCCGCCAAGACCGAACGCGCAGGCTCGCTCCGCGTGTTCGTAACAGCGGAGGGCCGTGCGTCAGCGCTGAAGCCCGCGGGGTTTAGAAACCGCGGGAGCGCACCGGACGCTTTGCGGCGAACGCAGAGCATCCGCACGCCGCCGGCGGAGCCGCCTCCTGGAGTGAAACACCTCCCGCGACGGCGCCGGCGCAAAACAGATCACGGGGCGCGGTGGTCCGCGTCGGTAGCGCCAGACCATCGGCGCATTTGTCAGGCGCGAACCACCGCGTCCCGGCTGTCGCTTTTTCGGCGCGCGCGCCAACAAGGATGACGCACGCCTTTTGCCTCCTCCTCGATGGAGGAGGTGGCCGCTGACTTGTCCGCCGTAGCTTCAGCGAAGGCGGAAAGCGGCCGGAGGAGGTGCGCCCTCCATGTTCAAAGTGTGAGGCGATGAGGGCGCACCCCTCAGTCATCGCTTCGCGATGACAGCTCCCCGTCGAGGGGAGCGAGAGGAGTGCAGATGTCGTCAGATCCCCGCTTTCAGAATCAGCATGCTTTGAAGCAGGCCGCTCGCGCGTCAAAGCGCGGCGATCTCGCTGGCGCCGAGCGTTGGCTGAAAGTCGCCGCGCAATCGGCCGAACAGCTCGAACGCTTCCTCTCGCAGCCGAGTGAGCCGGTCGGCTACGAAGACGAAGAGGCCGTGCGCGAAGAGCTGCGCCGCAGGCTCGAGCGCTTTGTCTCGTTCAGTGAGGACGTGCAGCGTTGGGAAGAGGAGCGCGATCTCTACATCGAGATGGCGAAGATCGCCGCGCGCACCGGCGCGAACCCGCCGCCGCCTTTGCGCCGCATGCCAGGCGGCTCACCCGAGGCGGGCAAGCAATACATGATCCACTTGCTGCAAGGGCCGGAGCCCAATGACGGGCGCTGAGGCTGCGTTTCATACGCTCGTCATTCCGGGACGCGCGAAGCGCGGACCCGGAACCCAGGGGCCAACGCACAGCTCGTCACTCCCTGGGTTCCGGGTTCAATGCTTCGCATTGCCCCGGAATGACGAGGGCGCATCAATAGGCATTGGAATGGCTAAGCGTCGAACCGCACGCTTGCGACGACTCTGTCGTTCGCATCGGTGTCGTGGATTTCGAAGCCCGTCGCGCCGTAGAGCACGCGCGGCACTTCCGAGCGCGCGTAAGCTTCTTCTTCGACGTCGTCGAGAGTGTCGGCGTCTGCGACAAGGGCGTGACATACGACTTTCGGTTCCGTCGCACGGACGTATTCAATGCGATAGCTCATGGTTCCGAAAACGCGGATACGTCCGCGCTGTTCCCGCTACCGCTGCTTATCCCGCGCTTTTTGGTTTGCTGCGGCCGATCGCAAGAAACGCAAGCGCGCCGCACACGAAGAGCACGCCGCCAATGGTCAGCGCCACATCGTACGAGCCGGTGGCGTCATGCACTTTGCCGAACATCACGAGCGCAACGGCCGTCGACATCGCGCCGGCCATGGCGACGACGCCATAGATGGAGCTGTAATGCTTCACGCCGAAATTGCGGCTGATGAAATACGCGAAGAGGTCAACTTCCGAGCCTTGCTGCAAGCCAATAAGCGCGACAGCGAGCGCGGCCAGCGCAAACGAAGGCTCGGGCTGCATCAGCAGCACGATGCCGATCGCAGGGATGACAGTCATGAAGCCGCCGACGAGCGGCGCGGGGAGGTGATCTAATGCAAAGCCGGTGAGAATGCGCCCCGCGAGGAGGCCAGCGGCGTAGAGTGACATCACGGTCGCCACTTCGCCCTCGCTCAAGCCGGTGTCGGCGACAAGCGGCGCAAGCTGGCCGAGCACGCCGGAGCCTGGAATGTTGACGCAAGCGATCGCCGCGATCAGCAGCCAAAACCGCGTCGAACGCAGCGCTGCTGAGAGCGGCACGTCGGCTACTTTAGGCGCGTTTTCGTCGACATCGTCTGCCGCCGACGCATGTTTCTCTTTGGCGCTGCCAATCAGCGCAATCGCCAGCGGCATGCCGATCAACGCTGTGAGCGCGGCAAGCGCATAAAACCCGCCGCGCCAGCCATGCTCACTGATGATCGGCGACAAAACCTGCGGCGCAAGGATCGCCATGATCGACGTGCCCGCCGCCGCCAGCCCCAGCGCCGTCCCGCGCTGCTGCGTGAACGTCGCGATCACGGGCCGCGTATAGACAATGCCGGAGGTGCAGCCGCCAAAGATCCCGCCCGCAACCATGAACGCAAGATAGAGCGCATACACGCCGGGCTGCATCGTCACGGCTACATAGACTGTCGCGAGGCCCGTTGCGCCGATGAGCGCGATGATGCGAAACCCGATGCGATCGACGAAGCGGCCGATGATTGGCAGCGCGACGGCTCCGACGAGAAAGGAAACCATGCCGCCGACGCCAAGGTCGCCGCGCGACCAGCCGAACTCTTCAGTGATGGGCTGAATGAACATGCTGGCGATGAGCAGATAGAGCGAGATGCCAGTGCCCATGCCGGTCGCGGCGCCGAGCACAACGCGCCAGCCGCGTTTCCACTCCGCGAAGTTGACGGGCGTCATCGCGCGCGGCGCCGCAGCGGCATCATTCGTTGTGGTCACTTGCATCCCCGCGTTCGTGGCGAGGATCAGCAGGCGTTGAAGTCAGCGTTTCGTCAAGCGCTATGCTGCGGCGACGCGTGCCGTCGCTGTCTTGCGTGCGATGCCGCCTTCAAGCGTGAAGCTTTCGCAACCCTCGGGCAGCGTCTCGCCGGCGCCCAACACCAACGCACCGTCCGTCGTCAGCGCATCGGCCGCGCGGCGCAGCACATCGATGCGTGTCTCGTGATCGAAGGAGGGCAGGACGTGTGCGAGCATGATGATATCGAACTGGCCGAGCTGGCCCGGATGCTTCATCAGGTTGAAGCTCTCGAAGCGAACACCAGCGCGCAAGCGATCGGAGATGCGCCACAGATCGCCGGCTCTTTCGAAGTAGGCGATCAGCTTGCGTATAGGCAGCCCACGCTGAATTTCGAACTGCGTATAAAGGCCGGCACGCGCCTTATCGAGCAGCCGCTCAGACAGATCGGTGGCGACGATCTCCACGGCGGGGTTCAGCCCATCGTTGCGCATCTCATCGACGATCATCGCGATGGAATACGCTTCCTGCCCCGTCGCGCAGCCGGCGGACCAAATCCGCACGCGCTCATGCGCCCGCCGCGCAAGCGCTGCTGGAATGATCTGCGTGCGCAGCTTTTCGAACTGGCCGCGGTCGCGGAAGAAGCGCGTATCGCTTTGCGCGAGATTGTCGGCGATGGCGTTCCACAGCGCGCCGTCGGCACGGATGCGCGCCGCGCCGATGAGTTCCGGCACGCTGGCGAAACCTTCGCGGCGCGCCAGCGGCTGCAGGCGGATGGCGATGGCGCCGCCCATGTCGCGCGTCAGCACCGCGCCCGAGCGCGTCTTCACTTCGCGGGCGATCAGCGCGACTTCGGCGTCGTTGAGCATCAGATGAGGCCTGCCTCGGCGAACTTGGAGTGGAGGATGTCGCCGTCGAACGGCTTCATCATGTATTCGTCGGCGCCGGCCTTCAGCGCCTCGGTGATGCGTTCGACGTCGTTTTCTGTGGTGCAGAACACGACAGTCGGCTTGTCGCCACCGGGCTCCTGGCGAAGCTGCTTCAAGAAGTCGATGCCGCTCATTACAGGCATCGTCCAATCGAGCAGGATCGCGTCCGGCATTTTGCGCCGGCACGCTTGCAGCGCTTCAAGGCCGTCAGCCGCTTCCTCGATCTCGAAGCGCATGTCTTCAAGGATGCGGCGCGCGACTTTGCGGATCACGCGGCTGTCGTCGACGACAAGGCAGCGTCTCATGGAATCAAGCTCCGTCGGAATTCGACGGAACTCTGCGGCTCAACTTGTTAATGTGTCGTTAGAGTGTGAACGCTGCCGAGCGCGCGATCAGCTCAATCTTGTTCTCGGTCTCGCCGGTCGTTTCGCGTGAAGAAAGCTCGACGCCGCCTTGGCGCGCGAGCAGACCGGTGAGCGTCGGCTGGATGGTGTGGCCGGTCAGTTCTTCGCCTTGGCCGCTCAGCGCTTGCAGTGTCGCGTCCTTGAGCTTCGCGCGCGGGCCGGTGGCGGTGACGACGACCTCGCCCACGTCACCTTGTTTCGATGCCGTAATTTCAACCTTGCCGCCGCGGGGCAGGCATTCGTTAGCGATCAGCAACAAATTGACGATCACCCGCACAGCCGGGCGGGGCATTTTCACCGCGGGAGCCGACCAGACGAGATCGGCCTTCAGCACGCTGTAGAGCTTGGTCGCGACCGGGTGGCCTTCTTCGAGTTCACTATCGCCCTCGGCCATCGCGCCAGCCATGGCGAAGCGGAAGAACTCAAGCTTCGCCCAAGCTTTGCCGACGCCGTGATCCAGCAAATTCAGCGCGTCAGGATCCGGCTTGCCGTCGCCGTCCTTGATCATCTCGAGGCCTTGGATGATCGCGCTCATCGGCTCGACCATGTCGTGGCAGATGCGGGAAGCGACAAGCGCGGTCAGCTTCGTGTTCTCGATCATGGCGCGCTCCGGAATAGGGAAGCGGACAACATAAATGATTCGAGCCCTGTGGAGGGGGTTCAAAGCCGCCTCACTTGGCGCCACATGGGAGCCTTCTCTTTGAAAAGGTTCATTCATGGCCGGTGAAGCTGTGGCCGACGGTGGATTGGGGCTCGAGCACGCGGTCGCTCTGCTGGCGACGGCGGTGGTCGCGGCGCCGCTATTTCGGCGTTTGGGCCTCGGCTCGGTGCTTGGCTACCTCGCGGCGGGTCTAGCGATCGGCCCATTTGGCGTCGGCCTTTTCCGCGACCCGGAGAACATATTGCATGTCGCCGAATTCGGCGTGGTGATGTTCCTTTTTATTATCGGTCTCGAAATGCGCCCGGCAAAGTTGTGGGCGCTGCGCAAAGAGATATTCGGCCTCGGCGCCGCGCAGGTCATCACCTGCATTGTTTTGCTTTCGCTTGTCGGCATCGCCGCTGGTGTGCCTTGGGCTGCTGCGGTGATCGGGGCGTCGGGCTTTGTGCTCTCATCGACCGCCGTGATCATGAAGATGATGGACGACGCGGGCGAGACATCCAGCGAAGCAGGTCAGCGCAACGTATCGATCCTTCTGTTCGAAGACTTGATGATTGTGCCGCTGCTCGCTGCTGTCGCGGTGATCGCTGGGCTTACTGTGGGCGTGCAGGAAGACGCGCCACCGCTTTGGCAGAGCATTGCGCTTGGCGTCGGCGCAATTGTGAGCGTGTTGGTGGCGGGACGGTACGTGCTGAACCCGTTGTTCGGAATCCTTGCGCGCTCGGGCGCGCGCGAAGTGATGACGGCCGCTGCGCTGCTGGTGGTGCTTGGCGCCGCGCTGCTAATGGATCTGGGCGGGCTCTCGATGGCGATGGGGGCATTCCTCGCCGGCGTGCTGCTCTCTGACTCTGTGTTTCGGCATCAGCTCGAAGCCGATGTGGAGCCGTTTCGTGGCATCTTGCTGGCGCTGTTCTTCATCAGCGTCGGCATGTCGCTCAATGTCACAGTAGTGCTGGCCGAGTGGCAATTGATCGCGGCGGGCGTTGTCGCATTCATGGCCGTGAAGGCGCTTGGCATTTATTTGGTGGCCCGCGCTTTCAAGGCTGACCATCGAGAGTCGATCCGCCGCGCGGCCTTGTTCGCGCAAGGCGGCGAGTTCGCGTTTGTGCTCTTCGCTGCGGCGCTGGCGGGGGGCGTCATGGATGCGCGGATCGCGGCGATCATGACCGCGATTGTCATCATCTCGATGGCGCTGACGCCGATTGTAGTTCTCTTACTCGCGCGTTTGACGCCAGCGCAGAAGGTCTCGCTCGACGGGGTCGAGGAGGCGCACGACCTCAACGGCCGCGTGCTGTTCATCGGCTTTGGCCGTTTTGCGCAGGTGGTCAGCCAATCCTTGCTGGCGCGCGGCGTCGACATCTCGCTGATTGAGACGGACGTGGAGATGATCCAGGTCGCGGCGAATTTCGGCTTCAAAATTTATTACGGCGATGGCACGCGGCTCGATGTGTTGCGCGCATCGGGGGCTAACACCGCCGAGGCAATCCTTATCTGCGTGGATAAGCCGGAGACGACAGATCGTATCGTTGCGCTGGTGAAGTCCGAATTCCCGCATGCGAAGGTATTCGCGCGCGCCTTTGATCGCGGCCATTCGATGCGTCTGGTGAAGGCTGGTGTCGACTACCAACTGCGCGAGCTCTTCGAGTCGTCGCTCACGTTCAGCGGCGCGGTGCTGCGCGAGCTTGGCTTCTCTGACTTAGAGATCGCCGACACGATCGAAGATGTACGCGAGCGCGACGCCGAGCGGTTCGAGGCGCAACTCGTCGGCGGCATCGAGGCGGGCCGCGGCCTTTGGCGCAACAATACGACGACGCCGGAGCCGACGCCGTTCACGAAGCCGCGCCGCGAAGCGCAGGCGCTCAACGAAGAGGCCGCTGAGGCGATCGAGGAAGCCGAAGAGGCAAGTTGACGGGTTCCCGCGACGTAAGCGGCGTGCGCGCGCCGTTTTGCTGCTAAGGTGGCGCCCGGAGGATCAGGATGCGGGCTTTGCTTCTGGCGATGGCTTTGGCCGTCGCGGCGTGTACGCCGCGCGCCGAGCCAGACCTCAATCCGCTGGCGGAAAGCTACGTTCGTCTCGCGCTTGAGATCGGCACGTACGAGGAAGGCTATATCGACGCTTACTATGGCCCGCCCGAGTGGAAGACAGAGGCCGAGGCCAATCCTCGATCAACGGCTGATCTCAAAACTGCGGCCGACGCGCTCAGCGCGCAGATAACGGAGGCGCTTGGGCAGTCGCGTGACGCAGAGGTGCAGCGGCGAGCGCGTGCGCTTGCGGCTTACGTATCGAGTGCGCGCTTCCGGCTCGACATGATCGATGGCGAACGCGTGCCATTCGCCGACGAGGCCGAGCGTCTGTTCGCGCTGCGGCCAACATTGCGGCCGCTGGACAGCTACGATGCAGCTCTGGCGCGTCTCGAGACTTTGTTGCCCGGGCGTGGGCCGCTTTCTGACCGTGTGCAAGCGGTGCGCGACCGCTACCTTATTCCGCACGATAGGCTGCTCACCGTGTTGCAGGCCGCTATCGCGGAATGTCGGCGGCGCACGGCGGAGCACATTGAATTGCCTGAGAATGAGCGGTTCGAGTTGGAGCTCGTCACCGGTCAATCTTGGGGCGCCTACAATTGGTATCGCGGCGACAATCACAGTCTGATCCAAGTGAACACAGATCAGCCCATCTATATCGACGCGGCGATCGGCTACGGTTGCCACGAGGGCTATCCCGGCCATCATGTGCAGGGGATCAGCGCAGAGCGCTTGTATCGCGACCGCGGCTGGGTCGAGTTTTCGATCATGCCGCTGTTCTCGCCGCAGGGGCCGCTCAACGAGGGTGGCGGCAATTATGGCGTCGATCTCGCATTCCCGGGCGACGAGAAGTTAGCGTTCGAACGCGATACGCTGTTTCCGCTCGCGGGGCTCGATCCGGCGACCGCGCCGGCGCTCGCGGACTTGCAGGAAGCGCTGGATGACTTGCGTGGCGCTACTCTCACGGTCGACCAGATGTATCTCGACGGCGAGATCAATCGGGCGCGCGCAATTGAGCTGACGCAGCGCTACGGCGTCACTTCACGCGAACGGGCCGAGCGCAGCATCGCCTTCGCCGATCACTATCGCTCGTACGTGATCAATTACTCGTCCGGCGAAGACGTCGTGCGCGCCTTTGTCGAACGCGCCGGCGCGGACAACGACGCGCGTTGGCGCGCCTATGAGAGCATTCTCACTCAACCCACCTTGCCGGCGGATCTGCAATGAAACCCGAATTCCGAATGATCGATGCCAACGGCATCAAAATCCGCGCAGCTGTGCAAGGCGAGGGGCCGCTCGTCGTCATGGTGCATGGCTTTCCGGAGAGCTGGTATTCCTGGCGACACCAAATGGCGCCGCTTGCGGCGGCGGGCTTCGCGGCATGTGCGATCGACGTGCGCGGCTATGGCGGATCGGACAAACCGCGCGCGGTTGAGGCGTACGCGATCAAGGAAATCGCGGCGGATGTCGCGGGCGTTATCGATGCGCTCTCTCCGGGAAAACCCGCAGTGTTGATTGGGCACGATTGGGGCGCGCCGATTGTTTGGCACACGGCGGTCCTGCATCCAAAGCAGGTCCGCGCTGTTGCTGGCTTGAGCGTGCCGTGGTTCGGACTGCCGCCGATGTCGCTCGATGCGCTCATCAAGGCGATGTACATTGATCAGGGCAAGTTCTTCTACCAAGCTTACTTCAAGGACGAAGGCGTGGCGGAAGCTGCGTTCGAGTCGGACGTGCGCGGGGGGCTACGCAAGCTCTACTACGCGGGCAGTGGCGACTCCGCCGGCTATTGGGGCGGCGTCGACAAGAAGCACGGCGATCCGCTGCTTGATGGTCTGCCCGACCCGCAGCCGTTCCCGGCGTGGATGTCGAACGACGACATCGACTATTTCGTGAGTGAGTTCACCGGTTCCGGTTTCCGTGGGCCGCTTAATCGCTATCGCAATCATACGCGCGACTTCGAGTACATGAGCACGATCGAGGATCGTGTGATCCATCAGCCGTCGCTGTTCATTGTCGGTGAAAACGATCTGGTGCTGAAGATGTTCGGCGGCAGCGCCGAGGCGGCGTTCGAGCGCATGACGGCGAACACGTCGGACCATCGCGGCTCACACGTCATTCCGCGGATCGGTCATTGGACACAGCAGGAAGCGCCGAAGGAAACGACAGGCCTGCTGATCGATTGGCTGGCGACGCTTTGAGATAGAAAAAGCCGATCCAGAATAGGGCCCATATCTATGGGTCATTGCGTTGCCGGGGCCGCCGCGCGAACCCATATCTGAGCCTTCAGGAGAGACGCCCATGCCGACCACTCGCAACGACCTGCCGGACAACACGCGCAAGGCCATGATCGCGCTGCTGAACGCGCGTCTGGCGGATGCGGTCGATCTCAGGCTCTCGATCAAGGAAGCGCATTGGAACGTGAAGGGGCCGACCTTCATCGCGTTGCATGGGCTGTTCGATCAGATTCAAGCTCGCGTCGATACGTTCACCGACGATATCGCCGAGCGTGCGGTTTCGTTGGCGGGTTTTGCGGAAGGCACGCTGCAATCGGCGGCCAAAAATACGAACTTGGCGCCGTTTCCCACGAACCTGTCGGCCGGGAAGGACGTGACGCAAGCGGTTGCGGATCGTCTCGCCGCGTTCGGCAAGCTCGCGCGGGCGGCGATCGATACCGCCGATGAAGCTGGTGACAAGGACACGGCCGATCTCTTCACCGGCGTGTCACGCCAGATCGACAAGGACCTCTGGTTCGTCGAAGCGCATTTGCAGTAGTGCTGTCGATTGCGCCGCCAGAAATGGCTGGGCCTTGCGCACGCTAGGCGTGTAGGATGTCAGGCGTGGGTCGCGAGGAGCGAGCTGTGCCGAATTGGCTAAAGACTATGATCGGCGACAAGCCGATATGGGTGGTGGTGGCTGCGGCGATGCTGGCCTCCGTTGGCACGCTTACCGCGCAGGCGCTTTGGAAGGCCGCAGGAGAAGTGCTCAATTCCCAAGCCGAGCTAGTCTTCCTGGTCCAAGATGGCCAATCCAGACCGCTCGAAGGAGCGGTCATCCAGGTGCTCGATGCTGACCTTGAGCCAATGCAATTTCGTGATGGCGAGACCCGCTTGGTCAGCGGCGAGCAGGGCTCGGCTCGCGCGGTGATTGGTCGCCGCCCGCCGCCCGCTGTCCTTCGATTTGAGTACATGTTCGAAGGCGAGCCACACTTTTTCAACGAGCCGATGCGGCCGCTCGACGGGACGACGATACGCGTCATCTTTGATCCCGATATCTGGTACACGGAGAAGGCGAGTGTCTCGACCACGCCGGTGTCGTCATTCGATTGGTTGAATCTCGGGCCAACGTGGCTTCGCATCGCTGCAAATGAGCGCGGACAAGCGGAGCGACCAAACGGCGATAACCCTCGCATTCTTGAATATATCCGATCGGTCAATCCAAACGCCGCTCTTGGTGAGGACGTCGGTTGGTCGTCGGCGTTTGTAAATTGGGTGATGACGCAGGCAGGCCTGGTGGGCACGCAATCGATGGAAGGTCGCTCCTGGTTGAGTTGGGGCGCGCCCAGTCGCCTTACGCCTGGGTGCGTCGCTGTTTTTTGGCGGGACAGTCCCGACGGCAATTCCACGCACGTCGGCTTCTTTCTGGACGAAACAGAGAGCGGCCTCCAAGTCCTTGGCGGCAATCAATCCAACGCCGTGCAGATCGCGACCTTCAGCCGATCGCGCTTCCTAGGATGCAGAATGCCGCGTCCAGACAGGCGCGATCGTTTTAACAGCGTCCGTCCGCCTACGGACTCGATAGCCGCTCCGCAGCCGGCGCCGGGAGGCTAGTCCAGCGTGCGCGCGACGTCGGTGATCACATCATAGGCGCTCATCACATCCACTTCGGTGCACTCGAACTGCCCAACCTGGAAGCGGATGGCGACGGTGCCGTCGACGCGGGTTTGCGTGAGATAGATGCGGCCGTCGGCGTTGATTGCTTCGACGAGCGCGAGATTCATCGCATCGAGATTGGCGCTGCCTTTGCCACGATATCGGAATGAGAATAGCGAGTAGTTCGGCTCGGTGACGATCTCGAAGGCCGGCGCCGTGCGCAGCTTCTCGCAGAGCGCCCGCGACCACCGGATGTGATTGCGGATCATTGTGCGCAGCGCTTCGAGGCCGTAGGCGCGTAGCAAAAACCAGAGCTTCAGCGCGCGGAATTGGCGCCCGAGGGGAATGCCCCATTCGCTGTAATTGACGACTTCGTCTTGCCCCAGCGTGTGCAGATAGTCCGGGCGTGCGGCGAGGGTGCGCGTGAGCGTCGAAGGATCGCGAACGAAATGCGCTGTGCAGTGCTGTTGTGCGCCCAGCCACTTGTGCGGGTTAATGACGATGCTGTCGGCGCCTTCGATGCCGGCCCAGAAGTGGCGCAGCTCGGGGCAGATCATCGCTGTGCCAGCCCATGCGGCGTCGACATGCAAATAGAGATCGAACTCGCGCGCGATCGCGGCGAGCGCGCCGATCTGATCGGTCGCGCCGACGCCCGTTGCGCCAACATTGCCGATGATGCCTGCGGGTTTCATGCCGGCAGCGATGTCCGCGAGAATGAGTTCGCGCAGCGCCTCAGGGTCAGCGCCCCGCAGTGGGCCTTTGATGGGGATGCGCACGAGATTGTCGGCGCCGATACCGGAGAACCAGATAGCGCGATCGATCGAGGAGTGCGCCTCAGGCGAACAATAGACGCGCAGACGCTGTGCGCCGAAGAGGCCGGCTGTGTTGCCGGTAAAGCCGAGCGCGCGCTCGCGCATCACCAGCACAGCGGCGAGCGTTGCTGTGGAGGCGGTGTCCTGGATGCAGCCTTTGAAGCCCTCGGGAAGGCCGAAGGCTTGGCGCAGCCAGTCGATCATCTTGGTTTCGAGTTCGGTCGCCGCGGGCGAGGTCTGCCAAAGCATGCAGACGGCGGCCATCGCCTTCACGAGATACTCGGCGATGACAGAGGGTGGCGCGGCGTTGGCGGCGAAGTACGCGAAGAAGCGCGGGTGCTGCCAATTGGTCATGCCAGGCGCGATGATGCGTTCAAAATCGGCGAACACGTCTTCGAACGCTTCGGCTTGCTCGGGAGGTGCCGCTGCAATCTGAGCCGCGATCTCACCGGGCTGCACGTCGGGGCGCACGGGGAGTTCGCGCAGGCGCGCGCGATAGTCGACGCCCCATTCGGCGGCGCGCACCGCCCATTTGCGAAAGTCTTCCATGCCGCAGGCTCCTTGGCCGGGCGGCTTATAGCTCAGTTCTTGTCGACGATGTCGACTTGCGGGCGATCGTCACCGGGCGAGATCTCGTCGTGCCAGCGGCCACGTTCGTCTTCCCAAGAGATGCCGGCGGTTTCGCCGGGACGCATCTGTTCGAGAGCTACGCGCTTGGCGGCATTATACGCGGCGTCATGCGACTGATATGTGTTTGAGAGCGTGCCATCGAGCTTGAACGCCCAGCCGCCATCGTGACGGACGATTTCATAGACGATCTTAGTCATGCAGCTTCGCTCCTCAGCGCCTCAACTTGCGCTTCGCGCGAAGCTTTTCAAGAGCAATCAGAACTGAGGGTTCTCGATCTGCTTTTTGAGTTCGGTTTTCACGATCTTGCCGTTGGCGTTGCGCGGCAGCGTCTCGGGCCAGAAGATGACTTCGACCGGCACTTTGTACGCGGCGATCTTCTGCGCGCAGTGATGGCGGAGCTCTTCGCTGGTGGCTGATGTGCCGGGCTTCAGATGTACCACCGCAAGCGGTTCTTCGCCGAGTTGCACGTGCGGCTTGCCGATGACGGCGGCGTCCATGACGGCGGCGTGGTCGTAGAGCGCGTTCTCAACTTCGACGCAGTAGATGTTCTCGCCGCCGCGGATCAGCATGTCTTTGGCGCGGTCGACGATATAGATGAAGCCTTCGTCGTCGATCTTGGCGAGGTCGCCGGTCTTCACCCAGCCATCGATGAAGGTCTCTTTCGACGCTTTCTCGTTCTGCCAATAGCCACGCACGACGATGGGGCCTTTGTACCAAAGCTCGCCGACTTCGCCGCGCGGCAGCTCTTGACCTTCGAGCGAGACGATCTTCGCTTCGCCGGTCGCTGCCGGCACGCCGCAACTCGCGGGCTTGCGCACATAGTCTTCGGCGCCGTTCGAGGTCGCCGTGGCGGATGTTTCCGTCATGCCCCAACCTTGGCCGGGTTGCGCCGTTGGGAAGCGCGCCTTGATGCGGTTCACGAGTTCAGGGGCGGCCGGCGCGCCGCCGTACGAGACGCCTTCGATCGAGGAGAGATCGTATTTATCGATGTCGGGGTGTTCGAGCACTTGCCAGGCGATCGTCGGCACGCCGCCGAAATGGGTGACGTGTTCTTTCTGCATGAGCGGCAACGCCTGATCGCAATCCCAGCGGCGCTGCATGACGATCTTGCCGCCGCCCATGAGCGAGGGGATCATGATCGCGAAGCAGCCCGTCGCGTGGAAGAACGGCACCGAGATCAGAAACGCTTTTTGCGGCGCGGTTGGATCGGGTTGCGGCGGCGCCTCGCCGCGACGCACGAAAGAGCGCGCTTGGGCGGACGCACTGTTGAACATGTTCGAGATGATGTTGCGGTGAGAGATCACCGCGCCTTTCGGATTCCCTGTCGTGCCGGACGTGTAGAAGATCGCGACATCGTCATCGGGCTTTGCCGGGACGTTCGGCGGCGACGTTGCCGGTAGCGAAGCCCAATCGTTCGTCGCGCCGACAATGCTCTCCAAGCGCGCGACGCGTGGATCGGCGATCTCTTCGCGCGAACGCGAGACATAGATTTTGCGCAGCTCGGGCAGGTTATCGATGTGCTCGCGCAGGCGCTCGTAGCGCTCGACATCCATGATCGCGAGCGAGGTGCCGGAGTTCTTCAGCCCGTATTCGAGCTCCTGGCCTGTCCACCACGCATTCAGGGGGGTAACGATTGCCCCGGCGAGAACCGCGCCCCAAAACGCCACCGGCCATTCCGGCACGTTGCGCATGATGACGGCGACGCGGTCGCCCGGCTTCACGCCATCGGCGATGAGTTGGTGGCGGAACTTGTTGGCGGCGGCTTGGAAGGCGGCGATGGTGGCGCGCTCGTCCTCGAACACGAGGTGGTCGCGGCCGCCGAACATGCCGCCCAGAGCGTAGACCTCACGCAGCGTCGGCGGCGCGTTCTTCCATACTTTCATACGGATGCCGCGGACTTCTTCTTCGCCTACCTCAAGCATGGTGCCGGGGGCGGTGAGGAGCGCGTGCGCCTGCTCGATGGACATGGCCGGAAAGGCGGGCTTGGCGCCGTCGCTCATCAGATCCTCCCGCGCTTGGCGGCAAAGGCGCCGCCAGCGTCATTTTTCTTGGCGACTGTTGAAACACGCCGCCGCGCGGGCCGCAACAGCAGCGCTAGACCAAACTTTGCCGGAATTTAATGGTGCTTGTTCGGTGCGCGAGCCTCGGGCAAGCATGATGCTGGACGCCCCAGGTGGGATGGGAGACGCGCGACATGGCCTTCGATTGGAAAGCGCTCGCGGAGCGCGTTGATCCGCGTAAGTGGAATTGGTCTTGGGCAGGGCCCGCGCGCGACTGGGCGGTGACGAACCGCAACACCGTGCTGGCCACATCGGTGGCTTTGCTCGTCGGCCTCTGGGGCGGCGCAGTGCTTGGGCGCGTGTCGCTCGGAGCGCCTGCATTTGATTTCGCCCAGCTTGGCTCGATTGGCGCGGGCGAAAGCGCGCGTAACGCCAACGCGCCGCGCGCTGGCTCGCCGCAAGTCGATGGCATGGCGTTCGTGCGCCTTCGCGCGGAGACGAACCGTCCCGAACCGCGCGCTTGCCTCGAGTTCTCGCAGAACCTTTCAACCGATCCGTCGGTGAACTTTGCCGACTATATCGCGCTCGATCCGGTTGCGCCGTTCCAAGTCGATGTTTCGGGCAACCTCCTGTGCTTGGGTGGCTTGCCGCTTGAACCGGAACGCCAAGTCACAATCCGCGAAGGTCTGCCGTCGCAGACCGGCGAGCGCACGGAATACGAAGAGACCTTCGCGCTCACCTTCGGCGATCGCCCGGCTTATGTCGGCTTTGCCGGCGGTGGCGTGATCTTGCCGCGTTCGGAAGCCGACGGCATCGCCATCGAAACAGTGAACGTGTCGCGCCTAGAAGCCGAAGTGCTGCGCGTGCGCCTCCTCGAAGGCGCGCTTCATCTCTTCAAG
>CADEDT010000018.1:30211-33105 GCA_902826145.1 uncultured Caulobacteraceae bacterium | reverse complement strand
TCGCTGGTACCGGGGCTACTCGCGCGGCGTGTCAGAGCATGAGACCGTTGCGCAGCTTGTACTCCCGCTTCTGAATGCACTGGGATGGTCACCGCAAAACCTAGCGATGGAATGGACTCCGAGTGGTGGTGCGGGACGAGTTGATGTCGCCGCGTTTCGTCCCTTTCGGCGGGAGTTTCGCGCTGACGACGACATCAGCATGATCGTGGAAGCGAAGCGCCTCGATAACTCGTGCATCAAGGGCCTAGAACAAGCGCGAGCCTATGCACGAGCTCTGCCGAACTGCCTGCGTCTCGTGGTTAGTGATGGCATGCGGTATGCAATCTTCGTGAGGCGGAGCGGCGGCGAGGACTTTTCACAGACTCCCGCAGCGTATCTCAATTTGCTCTCACCAATGGACAGCTATCCCGTATTGGGCTGTGACGGCGCAGATGAGGCTTTGCTGTTGCTTTCATCTGCTTGGCACCCAGACCTGTCCAGGTCGCCGTTAGTCAGAAGGTCTGAGCGATTTGACGATTAGAGACGCAGAAGCGACAACGGCTCGTTATTCCTGTGAGGCGTTCCGCTTATCCACAGCGATAGTCCAGTGAACCCCGGTTTTGTCCTTTTTCCCGTTTGCATCTGACCTATGGACTTTGCAGTCAGCTAGTCGCGCGGCCGGATCAAGCTCCATCCATCGCCACGCTATTTCATCGCCTCGACCTATCCATGCTGGCGCGGTCGCGAGCAGAGCCCCCAGCCCGCCCTTGCTAGGATCGGAGGGAGACATCAGTACGAAGTGAAGCCGGACACTTCGATCGCCTGATCCGACCACACCGCTTTCATCCGCCTGCAGGAGTTTTAAGCGCTCGATTTTGCTTCGCAGCTGGTCGCTGCTCCAGGCGCCGTTTTTGGCCTCGACAAGAATGAGATCTGACCCTGTCGCGACGACAAGATCAATATCTTCCTGATTGCCCTGCACCGCGCCCGCCGCGTTGCTCCATGCACGACCCTCGCCAGATTCGCACTGATCGCAATGCATACGGAGCGCCGCGAACAGCCAGTTGAAGTGATAGTCCATCCCCCACCACGCTTCGCGCTGATCAATTTCCACATTCTTCTCGGAAAGGGCGCGCTGCAGGGCGACGCAAAAGCCCCCATCCAACCTTTCGCTGTGGCTGCCGAGGGCGGTGCGGACGACCCAGTAGCGCTCCTTGCGGTTGAACCGCTTCAATGTTGTCGCGATCGTGGTCATTGATGACTTTCTCCCGCAGCCAGTTTTTCCAAAACCTCGTGAACACGCGCGAGCGCCAGCGTGTCGAGTTTGCAGTAATCTAGCAGGCCCCGCTTGAGCGCAGCCTCGCTCTCGCCGGGCTGTAACTGGCCTGTCGCCAGACGATAAAGTGCTTCTGAGGCCGCTCCGCCGTCGGCGACGCCTTCAAGACCAGCGTACGTCACTTCCGGCGCTAGTACCGGGGCGACGGCCTTGATTGAACTCGAACCGTTGAACGCTGGGTGATCCAAATGGGTGCGCACAAGCGGCAGCAAATCGACGAGCCGCGTTCGGAGGTCGTCTATCTGTTCAGCGAGATCGGGGAGTCTCTGCGCAAGCTCGCGAAGCACCGCCCCCTCGAAAGGCGAGTACACGAACATTGGTCCATCGAACGCGGCCGCGGCTAACAGCGTTTGCGCGAACGCTCGAGCCGGATCCTCCTTTTGATGGGCTAGAAACTCGGCATGCTGCAACGCGCCGTCCTTGCGTCGATGCAGCGACCATTGCGCTGCTTGCCGCCGATAAGGCTGCGATCCTTCATAGAGAGGGATTGCTGGGCTTAAGGTCTCGAAGTCTAGATAGCCGCACTCCTTGTAGGTGGGCAGCTTTGCGGCAAGACCGGGCTGGACCACGAGCTCGCCCAGTCGCCATGCCGCGGCGACGCGCCTTTGCTTAGCAGTCAAGCTAAACTCGTCTGGAATGTTCCGAATAGACTCTACGCCCGCCGTCTCGAGCGCCGCGAACTGGTCGGCGTTTAGGCGTGGCAGATGCCAGATCCAATCCGCCGGCTTGTTTTCTGTGCAGCGACTCCAGAACTCGCACTCATAGGGCTTGAAGCAATGCCCCGATGGGCGCCTTTGGGGCGCTTGTGGCAGAGCCAGCACCCGATGCATGTCTTTGATGCGCATGGGGACGTCGGCCAACCCGGCCCGCACCTCGGCGGTGGCATCCGCGCTCGAAAACAAGCCGCGCGCGTCTATGCCCGCTGAACGTACATAGCCGGTATTGATGTGCACCAGATTTGCGCTGGCGATCTTGAGTCCCGAGCCTTCGATCACATGAGTCTGGACCAGGAGGTCATGTAGGTTTTCGGGTTTGAGACCGGTGCTCGATTTGACCTCGTGCAACGCCCAGCGGCCATCGCCCAAGCGCTCAATGATGTCGGCGCGTATTCGCACTCGCTCGAACATGAACGCCGCCTCGAAGATTGCCTTGACCGAAGCGTCGGCAACGAGCGCTGCTGTTTCTTTCACCGCTTGGTCGAATTCAGCTGGTCCACCGCCGACCAAGACGCCGCCTGGAAAGAGATCGTGGGCGAGGTGGCCCACTTCATGGCCGACAGCGAAAATGCTGCCGGGCGGCGAAGGCGCGGGCGTTTCCGGATCGTGCCAGCTCAGCCACAAACGGCGCTCGCATTGGAGACCGGTAAGATACCTCGATTTGGAAAGGTGCGGCGTGCGGGGCGCGACGGTTTGAGATCGGCGGGACCCGACAATACGCGAAAATGACCTCCATATGGACTCCAGCACTTCGCGCTACCCGTTGCCGCATCGCCGCCTGGGACCGCATAACGATAAAGAGGGGTAGCAGCGCCGCGGTGAGGGGGGAGCGGGGAATTGGCGGAGGGGGAAAAGGTGTAGAG
>CADEDT010000018.1:13279-30201 GCA_902826145.1 uncultured Caulobacteraceae bacterium | reverse complement strand
CCCGCATAACGATACACAGTCGTTGCACCGCCGCGGTGCTGGGGAAGCGTGCAATTGTCTGCACGGCCAAAGCCTGAGCGCCCGCGACTGACCTATCGGCGCGTCCATTGCTCATTAGGTTCGATGTGTTCGTCGCCGCTGCGGAAGAACACTGCGGCCTGTCGTGTCGACATGCTGAGTGGGCAAGGCGGTCCGATTGCCAACGTTGCCTCCGTGATCCGTTGCTCAGGCGGGTAGATGCAGCGCCCACTAGACCGCATGTACGACATCAGTGCGCCTAGGACCGTTTCAACTGGCAGCGGCCGATCTTCGGCGTTGCGATAGTCGCCGGGAGCCACGAGCATAGTCCTGCCCGGTCCAAGGGGTGGGCCGTTGATTGCGCCTACGCGTCGAAGTCCGGAGTAAACGTACGAGTATTGGCTCAGCGGCGGCGGTTCGCTGATCCGCAGGTTCGCATGCCAGGCAGCTTCCAGCTGGTCCATCGCCCAATCATTGTAGTCCCCGAGTTCAGCGTCGCGCAGCGTACAGGCATCCAATACTCGCTCGATCGCTGCGCCGGCCCCGCGTAAGTCGAATTGCATGTACTGTCGTGAACTCAGAGGCGTTGCCAATTCAACATGCAGCGTCGACACCCCCATTAGGTCGAAAATCATCTCAGGCCGCCGCACCCTTAAGGCGCGGTGATTGCCGGTTGGTTCCCAATGCGTTTCCTCAACCGCGCCGTCATCGATGCGCAGCCGAACGCGGTTGTCGTCGAACGAAACGAACAGCTCGCTTGGCATCGACAGGAGCACCGCGATGATCCCGCGGCGGCTTGGCGCGCGCTGACACATCACAACCAGCCGCGCTGTACCGGATCGCCCGATGCTGTCTCGTATCGGAGCCTCAGCAGCGCGTGACAATTGAAGCAGGACGGACCCGTCCATCTGATCCACGCTACGGGTCTCGCGCCAACCCGCAATGGGTTGTGCCGAGACCGAACTGACCCAGGTGAAGAGCAGCGCCCCAGCGACTATTGCGGCGATCGTTGGCCTCAGCAAACCAGACCTCCAATACCAGTTCGGGTTTATCCCGATCCGGTATTACTTGGAGTGCCCTCACTGTCCAGGAACACTGGCATTGGCGGCGACGCTTCACGATCCGCGCTATCGGGCGCTCATCACTCTCCTGACTGAGGCTCGTATCGACGCGGGCCTTAGCCAGGATGCGCTGGCGCGCCGGCTCGATCGCCCGCAGAGCTTCGTCGGAAAAATCGAAACCCTCCAGCGGCGCGTCGATGCGCTGGAGCTGTTCGACATCATCGAAGCGCTCGAATTGGACCCATCAGAGTTTGCGGGCGTGGCTGCGTCTCGCATCGGAGCCAAGAAACGTCGGCAGAGGCGATCGTCGTAGGCTTGATCGCGCGGGCTTCTCAGTCTGTGGCTGACGCGTCCGCGGGCAGTGGCTGAGATTGTACGCAGGCAGTGGCTGACGCGTCGGCCGGACGGCTGCCCGGACGTGCCCAGGTCACTGCGGACAGTGCCCGGACGCGCCATGCGGGCAGCAACAGGCGTTGCTGGCTGGGCGCGCTCGGATGCGCGGGCAGACGGCGCTCAGGCAGTGAGTGACTGGGTGCGGCGTCGGGTGACAGCGAGTGACAGCAGGATCGACAACTGCCTCTTCAAAACTAGAGTCGAAGCAAAGGGTTAGATCGACGCTGGATAAGAACGCGTTGCTCTCATTCAGCTACCTGTTTGTCACTGCCCGGGCGGCCGAACTGTTGGGCGCCGAACTGAAAGTTGCGGCACGTCAGGAACGCCTCGGGCAAGTCGGGAAACAGGCGCCTAGCAGTCGTGTCTGCGATGGGGACAGCCACTGCGTTGGACACGGTTACGCCGGCGCCCGAATAGAGCTGGCTGACCGTCTGCCCGCCGTCCGTGACGCGGAACGCGAGGTGGAAGTTGTTCGACCAGTTGCGCGGGCTGGCTACGCCGCAGATGTAGATGAGCGAGCCAGCCTTTGCGTTGAGCACTGCTCGGCCGCCTTGGGCGAGTTGCTTGTTCACATCGGGAAGTCGAGGACCGCGAAGACACTCGGCACAATGCACCGAACCATCGAAGCCTGTGACGCGCTTGGCCCAGAAGTGTCGGAAGAGGGCTTCGTTCGTTTCAATGAAAGCCTCTACAAGAATGAGCGCGGCAGGCATAACGACATCATAGCAAAACATGTTGTCGAGGCCGTGTCGGCCGTTGTGCAGACAACTGCACAGATGCCGATCGCTTTGAGCTAACCGGTTTCATGAAGAAGTCCCGTGCGCAAAGGCGTTGGCGCGTTCGATCCATCCATTGAGCCCCTGATTTCCAAGTCCGTCGCGCCACTTTTTCCAACTCTCATCCCGTTGCCAAAAGGACGCGTCAGGCATGTCGAAATACGCGTCGCGCCATGCTTTTCTCTGTGCTTCCGCGACGAACGGCAGTGCTCCTTCGACTCCACGGACCCCCGCAGAGTCCACAAAGAGGCGAAAGCTCGGGTCCAATGCCCTGCAAGCGTCCGTAAGGTCGACGACGCTTGTCGACGCGAACGGGTTCTTGATCGTGTGGAGATCACGGAGGCAGAAATGCTGGTTGCCTAATTTGCGCTCAAGGCGAGTGTGCGGCGTCGCGCCATTGATCGGCGTTAGTCCTTGGTCAAGCTGTTCCTGTCGCTTGTCATATGCCGTAAAGAGCACGCGTGGTCTTTTGCCGCCGCTGAACTGACTCAGCGTTTCGGCGCAGTGTAGGGTGGAAGAGTGCCCACTCCACTTGCCAGCTGTTCGAGCGCTTGGATCCATGGATCGTTTGCCACGACGCGGGCGCAGCAGGAGGTCGACCAGTGATCGACCGATAACGTCTATCGCGACGTGCACTGCGGTCACTTTCGCTTTGGCCAAGAACAAGTCTAGCGGCACGCTGTTGCAGAGCGCAGCGTCCCAATCACGCTCGATCTCCGAGAGACCAACACTTGTCACCTTTGCGGGGTTGAATTCCATGCGGAATGAGCGGCGATGCGGCGAACTCGTGGACGGGCGGCTGACGCCAAGCACGAACGAGGCACCGTTGGGTCCGATCGCTTTTTGCCCGGCATCGAAGCCGGCAATGCGCTTTTTCAACCCTGCGTAGTCGAACTCGGATCGGGTGGAGACTGCTTGTGCCGCGCTCATCGCAATGGTGCGCAAGAGGTCATCAGGCGGGATGGTGTTCATGACTGCTTCCTTGGCTACGTCTGCGGTCGTAATGCTGGCTTGCAGGACGATGCGATCGCAAAACGGACCACGTATGAGCACACCATCAGCGTGATCGTAGAGGGTTGGGTTAGGGGGCTGGTTAGAAGAGATCACATCAGCGGCTTGCGCGGATGTGGGCGTGAGTTGATCGATCATGCCTGAACCCCGGAGCGCAGTTGCGCTCGGACCAAGGGAATGTCGCTGGCAGGCTCGTTGGCATGCGCGGGCGGCCGGGCGCAGAACGTCCCCCAGCTTGAGGCCGGAAGTGATCTTGCTTAGAGTCGCCGCGACATAGGTGATTGGAATGGCGAGCGGGAGCCCAACAGCGCTTGAACGTTGTTGGGCTTCATTTCCGCGTGACCGCGTGACCGCGTGACGCTCAGCGCACGACCTGGGCTGCCAGCCACTCGCTGAGGTCATCCTCGAAATAGAAGATGCGACGACCGGCGCGGCCGAACGGCGGACCGAACCTGCGAGCACGCCACTTTTCCAGCGTCGCTACGCTGACGCCGACGTGTCTCGCTGCTTCTTCGGGACTTAGTTTGAGTTTCTTCTGCATGTGGCAATCTCCATGATGGAAATCGCCTAAACGACGAAAGGTCGCCTAGGCGACCTCCGTGTCACTGATGCTGGCATCGACTTGCGACGTAGCATCGTCGGTGAAGATGTTCGCCAGATCCGGCCGCGTCAAGGCGGAGTTCAGCTGCTCTCCACAGCATTGGGACTCTCGATGTCGCGCCCGTCGAGTGTTCGCCTGCCTTGCGCGATACCGCCGAGCAAACTTGCGGCGCGCCGCAATGGCTCGTCCATGAGATGAGCATAACGCAGAGTAGTCTGAGCTTGGGAGTGACCCAACGCGGCGCCGACAACTGCCAAGGAGCACCCACTGGAGATTAGTATCGACGCGTGCGCGTGCCGCAGATCATGGAAGCGCACGTCGTTCAGGCCTGCCTCGCGTCTGATCCGCGCCCATGCGCGTTTTAGTCTGGTAAGAGTCGACTCCGGGTTGCCGGGCGCCACCAAGTCGATCGATGGCGCGGATGTCCGAATTTCTTTCAGCGCGGCGATAGCTTCGGGCGAAAGCGGCAGCCTGTGGAGCCGACGCTGCTTGGTAGTGGCGCGAGGCTTCACCCAAACGCCGCCCTTCAAATCAATGTCGGCCCATCGCGCTTTGAGAATTTCGCCGCGACGAGCGCCGGTCAGAAGCGCGAACCAGACGATCAGCGCCGAAACGCGATCCTCGTGGGCCTCCACTGCGGTCCTGAGCCGGCCGAGTTCCTCTTGCGTCAGGTATCGCTCGCGCGGCGTTTCCGGGTTGCGCGTGATCCCGACTGCGGGGTTTCTGTCGAGCCAACCTCTCTTGATTGCGAGGCCGATCGCACAACGCAATGATGCATGCACTCGGTTGGCGTTCGCCGGCGCCCGAGCGCTCAGCTCTCGGTGCATGCGTTCCACGCGGTCTGCATTGAGGTCGCCAATCTTTGTCGATGCGCCAAGAACGTCCAGAATGTCTCGCCAGTAGCGCACTTCGTTCTTAATGCCCTCTGGGCTGCGCTTTGGTTCACCACTGCCGCGACAAGCCATGACGTGTGTTTCAAAGTACATCGTGCGCAGGTCGGCAAGCGTGGGAGCGCACTCGGTTTCCTGTGTAGCGCGGCGAGACGCCTCGCGCTGGGCAAGTGGGTCCGAGCCCGTGACCGCAAGAGCGCGGCATCTGATCGCCAACTTGCGTGCGGCGAGCACGGTGAGTTCGGGATGCCGACCGAGAGTCATCCGGCGCTCTTTCCCGGCAAAGCAGTAGGCTACGCCGAAGGACAGTCGCCCGCCTTGGGACACGCGGACGAAGAAGCCGTCCGTGATCGTGTCGCGCACCATGACTTCCGAGCTGGGCCCTCGGGTCAGCGCCTTCACCAGAGCGCTATCGATTGGGCGCCGATGTGCACCGTATCCTGCCGTCCGAGACAACCGCTCGCTCCGAGTCCGAGTTTAGTACGAGTTTCTGAGGCGGACTTGTGGTGGCGCGATCTGGCTGGTGGTGGCTACCGGAGGCCAAATATGCTATACAAATCAGCGAAATAAAGCATACACGCGCATGCGAGCGTTCTCAATCATAGGCTTACGAAACTGCGCCTGTGCACACTACGAATCTGGGGGTCAGGAGTTCGAATCTCTTAGGGCGCGCCACGAATTCAGAGCGTTTGGGCGATCCGCCTGACGCCTCTCCACTCCGGACAAAGCGCAAGCGCCGAGTAAACGTCGCCGGCGAAACTACTTCTGATCGGGGTCGAAGATACCGTCCCAGTTGACGGGAGGCGCTGTCCTCGTCGCGTCGAGACGAGCGCGATAGTGGCGATACAGATTCGAGAGTTCGTTTGAAGACGCATGCTCTAAGGCGCTAAGCGAAGCGCCAGCTTCGTCGAAACGTCCTTGATAGAATGCTTCCAAGAAGGCGTCGTGTTGGGCGGAGTTGGGTGCGCTATTTGCAGACACGGTGAGGACGCGTGTGGCGCCTTTGCGTCCTTTCAATCGTACCAATCCCGCTTCGGTGAAGTGTGGCTCTGGAGCGCCCCGGCTTGTCTCCTCGCTCACAAGCAATGTGAGCCCGTAGATCTTGCTCAAGCCTTCAAGGCGCGAGGCGATGTTTACGGTGTCGCCGATCGCCGAGTAGTCGAAGCGCCGCTCCGATCCGAGGTTGCCGACGCAGCATTCGCCGGTGTTGACGCCGATGCCGATGCGAACCTCATTGAACGGCCGTCCCGCTGCCTCGGCTTCCTGGCGCCACGTGGCATTGAGCTCATCGATGCGCGCCATGATTTGCAGAGCGGCCCGGCATGCGCGCGCGGCATGGTCGGCCTGATCGATGGGCGCGTTCCAAAACGCCATGATCGCGTCGCCCATGTACTTATCGATAGTGCCGCCGTTCTCGATGATGATGTCGCTGAGTGGCGTCAGGAAGCTGTTGATGAACGCAATCAGCTCCTCGGCGCTCAGCCGCTCGGCGATCGCTGAGAAGTCGCGGATGTCGCACACAAGCACCGTGAGTTCACGCACCTCGCCGCCGAGCTTCAGCCGTTCGGGATGTGCCGTCAGCTGCCGGACGACGCTCGGCGCCACGTACTGGCTGAACGCGATGCGGATGTTGGCGCGCTGGTGCTCGGTGCGTTGGTAGAAATATGTCGTTGCGCTTGCGCCAAACAGCAGCGCCGCGATTGTCGGAAATACCGGGTCGAACAAATAGCCCGCCTGCACGAACAGCAGAAAGCCCGCGCCCCACAGCAGGCCGACGAGCACCAACCCAATCACCGCGTTGATTGACGGCCGGAAGCGCGGCGCGGCCAGCGCGAGCAACAGGATCGCAACCAGCGCCGCAAGAAGCTCAATGCCAGGCGCGTAGTCGGGGCGCGAAAGAAAACGGCCCGAGACGATTTGCTCAAGTAGTTGCCGGTGAATTTCGACGCCCGGAATGCTGGCGTCGAGCGGCGTGGCGCGCAAATCCATAAGCCCAGGTGCGCTAGCGCCGATCAACACGATCGCGCCCTCGAACGCGCGCATATCGGCTTCGCCGCTGATAACCTGCCAGGCCGGGATCGCCTCCGCTGGATCATACGGTCGGAAGCGCACCCAGACCTGGCCTTCGGAGTCTGTCGCCACCGTCACCGGGCCGACCTTGATGCTGTCGAGACCAGTGTGCGCGCCGAAGGCTTGTGCGCCACTCGCGTTGGACGCACGCACCACATACGTCGAAGCGCCGACCGCAACGCGTAGCGCTTCTAGTGAAAGGGAGGGTGCGATCTCGCCGTTGTGGCGCAGCAAGAGTGGAATGCGGCGCACGACTTGGTCGCCGTCGGGTAGCCAATTGATGAAGCCGGTGCCCGTGGCCGCGTCAGAGAGTACGGGCACGTTTGTCGCGAGGCCGGGATAGTCGCGGAGGAAGCCGCCAGGGTCATCGCCAGCCAGTGCTAAGCCCGCACGCGTGGGAAATGCGTTGCTGTCGGCGCGATCATGCAGGCTTGCGGCGAGCACGCTTGGGTGTTGGCTCAGCGCTGCTGCAAAGGCTTCGTCGTGGCTTTGGACAGATCCACCTAGCGCGCGCAACAACTGCGCGCGATTGGCGGGTGTCGTATCCGCCAAAATCTGCTCCGGCGACGTGCGGTCCGGTTCGGCGAAGAGAACGTCGAACGCAATGGCTGCTGCGCCGGCTTCGCCAAGCTTCTGGGTCAGCTCCGCCATGATGGTCCGAGGCCACGGCCATTGGCCGAGACGCGACAGCGATTCCTCGTCGATCTGCACGACTAGGATAGGCGAGCCTTCGAGCGCCGGCGCCGGCGCCGCGCGTTGATAGGAGTCGAACGCAAGCGCCCGCAGGGACGTGAGCACCGTTGGCCGCAAGTAGAATATGGCGGCGATAAGAACCGCGAAGATCGCTACCGCCACCCAGTAGAGGCGCGGTGTGCTCAGCTCGTTTGCGACTTTAGCCAAGACTCAAAACCGTTCCGCAGCCCAAGATGCAATCATCATTGGTCAGCGTCTCGTGTCCAGCGCTAAGCTGGCTTGCGCTAATCGGTGAATTGGCCCTGGCTTTGGGGCGCGTTCAGGTCGTCCGTACGATTGGTCGAATCGTCCGAGTTGTAAGCGCCTTCGAAGTCCGGGAAATCCGCAAACGGATTGCCGAACAAGGGGAAGGTTGCTGTGCTGAACGACGTTTCGTAGCGGCCCCGCCATGTAAACGGCCGCGAGACGGAGCCATCGGAGAAGAACTCCACGGCTTGGCCTGGGCGATTGAGTTCGATGGTGTCGCCATTCTGGAGCGTGAAGATCACGCGGCCTTCGTCGAGAATGCCAAACATTCGGCCTTCGAAGATCAGTAGGTCGACGATGGTGCCGCGCACACCGATGGTGGCGACGGGCGTGCGCACTTGATAGTTGCGCGGGTCCTGCGAGCCGCTGACGAAACGCATCGCGCCGCGCGCCATCGAAACAGTTGCACCGTTGGCGGAATTGCCAGGATCGTACACGTAGCGATCGAGCGTCACTTGCGAACGCTGTCCGATGCTGAGCGTTGTTTGATCCGTGAACAGCAGCTGCGCGACGCTGTTCGCGCCCGTGCTGATGGTTTGGTTTTGATAGACCGCGTTGCCGACAGCGAGTGGCTGCGCTTGTCCCGCCGCGCGCGCCGCAGTCACCTGATTGCGCACCGCTGCCGCTGCGCCAATGCGGCTTTCAGATTGCGCCATTGCCGGCGTCGCCATCAACGCGAAAGCCGCGCAGATCGCGCCGAGCGCCAAAGATCCGTGCCGCATGGCCTTAAACCCCATCAAAATGGCTGCTGAGCGTAGGCCCAGCACTGTGAAGCTGGCAATGTGGAACCCGATTTACGTGTGTCTCGCGACACACGTAATCGCTTGAACTGCTGATACTAAGGGTCTTCTACTATCCCAATACCGGGGACTTTAAGCCGTTCGGGGGACCTGCCATGGCCGCACGGGGAAAAATGGGACGCCTTTGCCAGGCGCTTCTGCTCGCCGTCAGCATGATTGCGCTCAGCACGGGCGCTGCAAACGCGCAGCAGGGGAATGACCTCGAAGATCTGAACCAGCGCATTCTCGACAATCCGGAGGATGTGGATCTCAACCTGCGCTACGCGCGTGCCGCGGAAGAGGCGGGCGTGTTGCGTGCGGCGCTCGCCGCTTACGAACGCATTCTCATTAACGATCCTCGCAATTCTGAAGCCCGCCGCGGTTACGAACGCGTCCGGCGCGCGATCGAGCCAGGATACACTGTGACGCGCGTCGAACTCGGCGCCCGCTGGGATTCGAATGTGCTCAACGCCAACGAAGACCCATTCATCCTTTTCACCGACGATCGCGAGGCCACGACCTATTTCGTGCACGCGATGGTCGCGAACGAGCATGAGTTTCTCGGCCGCCGCTGGCGTTCCGCGCTGAACGTCAATATCGACGAAACGCCGGAGATCGACGAGGTCGATTACGCCTATCTCGGTGTGCAGACAGGGCCAATCTTCTACGCGGCGCCGCACATCGCGGTGCTGCCGCAGTTTGGCGCCGGCGTGTCGTTGCTCGGCGGCGATCTCTACTTCAGTGAAGTGCACGCGAACGTCACGCTAGAAGGGCGCTTGCAGGGCGCTTCGTACTGGGCGCGTGCGCGGGTCGGCTATCGCGAGTACGATCCCGACAGCAATTCGTTCTTCAGTACAGTCACGGAAGACGGGCCGTACGCGGAGCTTCGCGGTGGTCTGACCAAGCCGCGTCTCTTCACCGAGCGCGATGCGCTGACCGTCGCGCCATTCGTGCGTTGGAGCGACATCGAAGGCAGCGTGTTTAGCTTCTGGCTGTTCGATGAGGTGTCGCCGGGCAGTTATCTCGAATACGGCACTGAGATCACGTACTCGTACCAAATCACTGACCACATCCAGGCGTCCGCTGGTGCGCTGGTGCGCGAGCGCGACTTCACCGACAGTATCCGCGAAGACACCTACATCTCGCCGCAAGCCAGCATGACCTTCCAGGGTTTGCTGCCATGTTCGTGCGATGTGAAAGTGCAGTATCGCTACCGCGACAACGATACCAACGACTACCAGTCCGACTACAACGCCGATCAAGTGTCACTGTCGTTGTTGGCTCGCTTCTAGATCGTCCGGGCCGTCGCTCTCGTGACAACATTGCAGAGCCGAAACCTTGGCCTGCAGACAATGCCCACAAACCGCCTCAGCTGACGCTTAGCAGCGCGGAACCTTATCCGCGTTCGTGCGTTCACGGCGCGCTGCATATCTTACCGCGAATGGAGGGCGCCATTCCAAATCTTACCGCTGCACAACTCGAAGCCGACCTGAAGCTCAGCGAACGCGGAGCCGCAGACGGGCGAAAGAATATTCCGGTCGGCGACGAAGGACGGCTCTCCGCCGTCGAAGCTATGGTCGTCAGCCGCATCGAAGGCGCGATCTCGCAGAAGTCGAATGAAATCCTCGGCGTAGGGTCGGGGCAGGACTTCACGACGCTGCCGCAGGATCTCGAGGCGCTCTCCGGCGAACCGCAGACGATCCTCACCAATTTCCGCGCGCGCAAAGCGCGGGCGCAAGCTGCGCTCGGGCTCGAGCTCAACGCGTCGCAGACGGACTACGCGCGCGCCTATCGCGACTACCGCGCCTTTCGCATCCAGCACGAACTCACGGAGACCGAGCCGAGCTACGACACGGTGTTCTGGCGTAAAGTCTTTTGGCTGGCGCTGCTCTTTGTCGTCGAAGTCGCCGCCAACGGCTGGATGATTGGCCAAGCGGCGCCGGGCGGTTTGGTGCAAGGCTGGACGACGGCGCTGATGATCTCGGTGCTCGTCGTGCTCACCGGATCGCTGATTGGCGCGGGCCCGTGGCGCTACATCAATTATCGTGGCGGCGACGGTAAAGGTCTCGTGCATCGCCTTTGGGCCGTGCCGACGTTGGTCCTTGGCGGCGGATTACTGCTGCTGTTTGCCTTCTACATCGCGCACTATCGCTACGCGCTGTCGCACAGCTCGCTCGACGCGCCGGTGCCGGACAACATCCTGACGTCTGTGTTGACGCAGCCATTCCAGCCGTTCCAGCAGCTGGAATCGCTGCTGCTCTTCATCATCGCGTTGCTGATCGGCATCTTTGCCATCGCCCGCGGCGCCAATTGGGACGATCCGTACCCAGGCTACGGCCCGCGCCACCGCCGCATGGAAGAAGCGCGCGAGCGTTCGCAAGAGATCGCGCAACGTTTGGCTGCTGATGTCGATGAGGCGAAGGACGCCGCCGATGAGGCGATGAACGAAATCGCCGTGAAGAGCACGGGCGCTGTCGGTGCGTTGCGGCAAGCCATCGCCAAGACGCAGGACAATGCCGCGATTTGGGATTTCACCGCCGCTGAAATTCTCACCGAAGGCCGTGAAGCGATCGAAATCTATCGCGACGCCAATCGCGCTGCCCGAACCGCGCGTGTGCCAGCATACTTCGACGACGACGCCTTCGATGACGCCGAACCGCCGTCGAGCGCTGAAATCCTCGAAACGCTGACGACCGCCTTTGGCCGCGCCACCTCGAACATCACGATGTGCAAGAGCCAAGTCGCCGGCGCGCGTGCCCAACTCGAAGCTGAGTACCACTCCTTCTACGACGACGAGCTGACGCCGTTCCTGAAGAACATCGAGAACAACGCGACTGTCTTGGTGCGCGGCGAATTCGCTGACGTGAAGAAGCCTGTCGCGGCGCTTGAATTGGAAACGGTGCAAGACGAGTCCGAGGAAGAACCGGCCGAAGCGGTTTCATTCCGGCATCGCAGAAGGGGGCGCTAGATGCGAGCCGAACGCGCGCGCGCCAACCGGCGCTATGCGGGCTTCACGGCGGGCGTCCTGTTCACCGTGCTCGCGATCAGTGTGACCGTGTGGTTGTTGCGTCCCGCAGATTTGGAAGCGGCGACGCTGTGCCCAACCAATCGCCCGCTTGAAGGCCACACCGTCGTCATCGTCGACCGCACCGATAGGTGGACGCCGGCGATGGGTGAGGCGCTCACACAGCTCGTCGAGAACGCACAGCGCGACACGGACAAGTACGAGAAATTCTCGATCGTCTCGCTAGACGCCCAGCAATCCGTGCATCCGCTCTTCTCGGTCTGCAATCCGGGCGAGCCGACTTTCTGGTCGGATCTCTATCGCGGTCGCCGCTACACAACGCGTGACTTCGAACAACGTTTCGTCGGCGCCGCCGATCGCGTTGTTGAAGAAGTGCGCGAGCCGTCGGAAGCGCGCACGAGCCCAATTGTCGAGTACGTGCATCGCTGGCTCGGCAGCGATGATTTCAACGCCAGCATCCGCAATCGCCGGCTGATCCTCGTGTCCGACATGCGCCAGAACTCTGGGCTCTACAGCATGTACTCGGCGCGCGGCAGCGAAGGGCTGGGCGAGGTGGTGCAACGCCAGTTCGGCCCGTCCGCCGAGGGCGTGCGCTTCGACGTCTACTTCGTCGCTCACGGCCGAGATCACAACGTGACCGAGGACGAGGTCCGCACTGCCTGGGACCAAGCGTTCGGCCGCATCGGCGCCGACTATTCCTGGCGTCAGATCAGCTAAACGGCGCTCGAAAGCCTATGCTGCACTGCGGGAGCAAAGGAATTGCTCCTGTAGTCAAATCATAGGTTGAATGAACCCTATGAAGCTTCATTATCGGCAATAAATCCCCGTGATTTCGGACCTTGTTGCCAGAAATCCGCGCCTGAGTATTTTCCGCCGCAAATCAACGGGCCAGGCGCTCGGATAGCCGACCCATATCGCCTCTTAGAGGGAGCGAACGCAGTCCATGAAAACATCGCGCCGCCGGGTCGTTCTCGCACTCGGATCAACCGTGCTCGTCCCGCTCATGGGTGCGGACGCGATCGCGCAAACGCCAAGCCGCGCTGATCGCACATTCGAAGCGCTCGGCCGCCGCTGGCTTGATCGATCAATGCGTTACTCGCCCGCCTCCGCGACGACGATCGGCGATCACCGCTACGACCATGAGATCGACGACGTAAGCGCGGCCGGCCGCAACGCGTCGCTGCGCTTCACCCAAGAAACACTGCAGCAACTTCAAGCCATCGACCGCACGCAGCTCTCGCGCGCCAACCAAGTCGACTACGCGATCCTCGAAAACTCGCTGCGTGCACAAATCTGGCAAACCGAGACTTGGCAGACCTGGGCGTGGAATCCGCTCGGCTACCAAGCGCTCGCCGGTGGCGCGCTCTATGGCCTGATGGCGCGCGAGTTCGCACCGCTGCCGCAGCGTTTGGATTCCGCCATCGCGCGCATGGAAAAGCTGCCGACGCTGCTGCGTCAAACGCGGGAAGAACTTGTGCCGGCGCGCGTGCCAGTGCCGCATGCCGCCACCTATGCGGCGCAAAATCCCGGGCTGAAGTCGATCATCACGGGCATGATCGAGCCGCACAAAGGCACGCTCTCCGCCTCCAAGCAGCGCCGCATGGAGCGCGCGATCGCGGCGCTCAACGCGGCGATTGACGAGCACCAAGCCTGGATCACGGGCACGCTTGTCCCAGCAGCGCAGGCCGACTTCCGCGCCGGGGCGCAAATCTTCGACACGCAACTCGGTTACACGCTGCTCTCAAACCTCTCACGCCAGGATATCCGCCAGCGAGCTGACGCCGCCGTTATCAGCGTCCGCCAAGAGATGTACCGCGTCTCCAAGCTTGCGCTCGCCGGTCGCGTTGGCGCGCCCGCGACGCCCGACAGCCCGACGCCGGAGCAACAACAAGCCGCCATCCGCGCAGCACTTGATCTTGCCGCCGCTGAGCGGCCCGCGCGCGATCAGCTCGTCGAAGTTTCCCGAGCGGCCACGGAAGAGGCGCGCGCTTGGGTGCAGCAGCATGATCTTATCACGCTGCCGGAAGGTCCGGTGCGCATCATCCTGATGCCGGAATTCCAGCGCGGCGTTGCTGTTGCATATTGTGATTCACCCGGCCCGCTCGAACGCCACCTCGACACGTTCTACGCGGTCTCGCCGGTGCCGGATGATTGGACCGAAGAACAGGCGACGTCGTTCCTGCGCGAGTACAACAACCGCGCCACGCTCGACATCGCCGTGCACGAAGCCATGCCCGGCCACTACGTGCAGATCTTCCACTCGAACCGCTACCCCTCGACGCTCCGCGCCGTGCTGGGCTCGGGTTCATTCGTGGAAGGGTGGGCCGTGTATGCGGAAGAGATGATGATCGAGAGCGGCTTCCGCCGGGACGATCCGCTTTATCGCCTCAGCCAGCTCAAAGTGCAGCTGCGCACCATCACCAACTCGATCATCGATCAAGCCATCCACGTCGACGGCATGACGCAAGAAGAGATGATGACCTTCCTGACGCAGACCGCGTTCCAGGAAGAGCGCGAAGCCGCTGGCAAGTGGCGCCGCGCGCAGCTCTCGGTCACGCAGCTCTCGACCTACTTCGTCGGCTTCCAGGAGCACCTGGAAACCCGCATGGCCGCGCGCCAGAAGCAGGGCGCGGCGTTCAATCTCAAAGCCTATCACGATGGCGTCTTGGCGTTCGGCTCACCTCCGGGCCGCTTCGCGCGTCAACTCTTGCTGGATGAACCGATCCAATGATGGACCCGAAAAAGAACCCGTCGTTCGACGGGCACGAAGACGTCGTATTCGTAGGCGGCGAAGCGCAAGGCTTCGCGGGCATCATTGCCGTGCACTCAACCGCCATCGGCCCTGCCGCTGGCGGTTGCCGCATCTGGGACTATGACAGCGCCGACGAGGCGCTCACTGACGCGCTGCGTCTCTCGCGCGGCATGACTTACAAGAACGCGATGGCCGATCTGCCGCTCGGCGGCGGCAAGGCGGTGATCTATCGCATCAACACCGATCGCGTGGACGCCTTCCAGAAGTTCGGCGAAGCCGTCGAAGCGATGGGCGGCAAGTACATCACCGCAGAAGATGTCGGCGCCTCGGTTGCCGACATGCGCGCGATCGCGGGCCGCACATCTTACGTTGCTGGCATTCCGAAGGAGCACGGCCAAGCCGGCGGCGATCCTTCGCCGATGACGGCGCTTGGCACGTTCGTCTCGATCAAGGCGCTGCTTGGTGGCTCTGTGCAAGGCCGCACCATCACTGTGCAGGGGGTCGGCAATGTCGGCTTCAATCTCTGCAGGCTCTTGTCCGGAGAGGGTGCGAAGATAGTCGTCGCCGATGTGAACAAGGCCAACCTCCAGCGCGCCGAAGTGTTCGGCGTCGAGATGGCGCCGGTGGATCAGATCCACGCGGTGAAGGCCGATGTGTTCTCGCCCTGCGCCCTGGGCGCTGGCCTCAACGCCAAGACCATCCCAGAGCTCGGCGCGCCGATCATTTGCGGCGCGGCCAACAACCAACTCGCCACCGAAGCGGACGGTCAGCGCCTCGTCGAGCGCGGCATCACCTACGCGCCGGACTACGTCGTCAATGCCGGCGGCATCATCAACGTCTCGGCCGAATATCTGGGTGAGGCGGCCGATGTCGTCGAAGCTCGCGTCCACGCCATTGCTCCCCGCTTGATGCGCGTGCTGGAAACCGCCAAGAGCGAGAACATCACGCCGCACCAAGCCGCCGACCGCATCGTCCGCGAAAAGCTTGCCGCCGCGAGAAAAGGGTAATGGACGACATGAGCCGCAAGCCGAACGCGCTCGATCTGCATATCCCGAAGCCGCGCGCGCGGCCGGGCGACAAGCCCGACTTCAGCGGCTGGTCCTTCCCCGAACCGGGCGCGACGCCGAAGCCCGACATCGAGGAAAGCGCGGTCGAGATGCGCGACTTCGCCTATGGCTTGATCCGTGTGCTCGACATGGACGGCAATGCGCTCGGCCCGTGGACGCCGAGCATCTCGCCGGAAGAACTCCGCCGCGGTCTGAAGTATATGCTGCTGACGCGTGCGTTCGATGAGCGCATGCATCGCGCCCAGCGCCAGGGCAAAACCAGCTTCTACATGCAGTGCCTCGGCGAAGAGGCGATCGCGGTGGCGCAGACGATGGCGCTCAACCCCGACGACATGACGTTCCCCTCCTATCGTCAGCAAGGCATCCTGATTGCGCGCGAGTATCCGCTCGTCGACATGATGCACCAGATCTACTCGAACGCGCAGGATCCGCTGAAGGGCCGCCAGCTGCCGATCATGTATTCGTCGAAGAAGGAAGGCTTCTTCACGATCTCCGGCAACCTCGCCACCCAAGTGCCGCAGGCTGTCGGCTGGGCGATGGCGTCCGCGTACTCCAATGATGGCCGCATCGCCGCGACGTGGTTGGGCGATGGCTCAACCGCTGAAGGCGATTTCCACGCCGCGATGACGTTCGCCGCTGTTTACAAGGCGCCGGTGATCATCAACGTCGTCAACAATCAGTGGGCGATCTCTTCGTTCCAAGGCATTGCCGGTGGTGAAAACACCACCTTTGCCGCGCGCGCCGTGGGTTACGGCATGCCGCCGCTTCGTGTCGACGGAAACGACTTCCTCGCTGTCTACGCCGTCACGAAATGGGCTGCCGAGCGCGCACGCGCCAATCTGGGCCCGACGCTCATCGAGCACTTCACCTATCGCGGCGGCCCGCACTCCACTTCAGACGATCCTTCCCGCTATCGCCCGGCTGACGAAGGCCGTTGCTGGCCGCTCGGCGATCCCATCGAGCGCCTCCGCGATCACTTGGTCTCGCTCGGCGAATGGTCAGAAGATCAACACAAGCAGGCGCAGGAAGAGGCCATCGAAACCGTTCGCGCCACTGGCCGTGAAGCAGAGAAGGTTGGTGTGCTGAGCACCGACGCGCCGCAAAAGCGCGCCGAGATGTTCGAAGACGTTTACAAGGACGTGCCCTGGCATCTGCGTCAGCAACGCGACGAGCAGGGAGCTTAGACCATGGCCAGCATGACCATGATCCAGGCGCTCAACTCGGCGCTCGACAACATGATGGAGCGCGATCCGAACGTGCTCACCTTCGGCGAGGATGTCGGCTATTTCGGCGGCGTGTTCAAAGTCACCGAGCACTTGCAGCAGAAGTACGGCGCAAAGCGCTGCTTCGACGCGCCGATCAGCGAGAACGGCATCACCGCCACCGCTATTGGTATGGCGGTGTATGGCCTTCGTCCGGTGATCGAGATCCAGTTCGCCGACTACATGTATCCCGGCTACGACCAGCTCGTGAACGAAGC
>CADEDT010000018.1:0-13179 GCA_902826145.1 uncultured Caulobacteraceae bacterium | reverse complement strand
AGATCCAGTTCGCCGACTACATGTATCCCGGCTACGACCAGCTCGTGAACGAAGCCTCGCGCATCCGCTATCGTTCAGCTGGCGATTTCACCGTCCCGCTCACCGTGCGCATGCCGTATGGCGGCGGTATTCGCGGCGGCCAAACGCACAGCCAGTCGCCGGAAACGTTGTTCACGCACGTCGCCGGTTTGAAGACGGTGATCCCGTCAACGCCTTACGATGCGAAGGGCCTGCTGATCTCAGCCATCGAAGACGATGACCCAGTGATCTTCATGGAGCCGAAGCGCATTTATAACGGCCCGTTCGACGGCTTCCACAATCGCCAAGTTTCGCCGTGGTCGAAGCACGCGGCGTCCGAAGTGCCGGAGGGCTATTACAAGATCCCGATCGGCAAGGCGAACGTCGTCAAAGAGGGCGAAGCGCTGACCGTGCTCGCCTACGGCACCATGGTTCACGTTGCGCTCGCTGCGGCGGCGGAAGCTGGCATCGACGCGGAAGTGATCGATCTCCGTACGCTCGTACCGATCGACATCGAGACGATCGTGAACTCGGTCGAAAAAACCGGCCGCTGCGTCATCGTGCACGAAGCCACACGCACCTCCGGCTTCGGCGGTGAGCTCAGCGCGCTCGTGCAAGAGCATTGCTTCTACAAGCTGGAAGCCCCGATCGAACGCGTGACCGGCTACGACACGCCATATCCTCACTCCCAGGAATGGGAGTACTTCCCGACACCGCCGCGCATCATCAAAGCCATGCGCCGCGTATTGGAGTCCTGACGTGGGCCAGTTCGTTTTCAAACTCCCGGACGTGGGTGAAGGCACCGCCGAAGCCGAGATCGTCGCCTGGCACGTGCGCGTTGGCGATGTGGTCAAGGAAGACGCCCCGCTCGTCGATGTGATGACGGATAAGGCGACGGTGGAGATGACGTCTCCCGTCGCCGGCAAGATCATTTCGCTGAGCGGTGAGCCTGGCGACATGGCGCCTGTCGGTGGCCCCATCGTTGTATTTGAAGTCGCAGGCGAGGGCGAAGACGAACCCGCCGCCGCGCCACCGCCACCACCAAAGCAAGAAGCGAAAGCGCCGCCACCGCCTCCCGCACCAGCGCCGCAAGCCAACGGCGCCGCAAAGCCCAAGATCAAAGCGCCGGCCGGCGCGACTTGGTCGGAAGATCAGGTGCAAGCCGCCATGCAAGGCGCAGCGCCCAAGGCGACGGCGGTACCCGCCGCCGCGATGCCATCAAGCGCCGCGCCGAAGGCGCAGCAGGCTGTCGCCAAGCCGGCGGCGCGTGACGCTTCGGTGCATGAGTGGAGCCAGGCGCAAGCGTCTCCAGCCGTACGCGCCCGCGCGCAGAAGCTCGGCATCGATCTCGGCCAAGTGCGCGGCTCCGGCCCCGACGGCCGCGTTACGCATGAAGATCTCGATGCAGTGCTCGTCCCCGCCGTCGGCTCGCGCCGTGCGACCGGTATGGCCGAGCGCAACGGCATCGAGCCGGTGAAGGTCATCGGCCTGCGCCGCAAGATCGCGGAGAAGATGCAGGACGCGAAGCGCCGCATTCCGCACTTCGCCTATGTCGAAGAAGCCGATCTCACCGAACTCGAAGAACTCCGCGCGCATCTGAACGCCACGAAGCGCAACGATCAGCCGAAGCTCACCATGCTTCCGTTCCTGATGCGCGCGCTGGTGTTGGCGCTGCCGGATTTCCCGCAGATCAACGCTCGCTACGATGACGAGCAGGGCGTCGTCTATCGCCACGAGAACGTCGACATCGGCATCGCCACGCAAACCGACAACGGCCTCATCGTGCCGGTCGTGCGCCACGTCGAAGCGCGCGATGTCTGGGATAGCGCCCTCGAAGTCTCGCGCCTCGCCAGCGCCGTGCGCAACAACAGCGCCGGCAAGGACGAACTCTCCGGCTCGACCATCACCATCACCTCGCTTGGCGCTCTCGGTGGTATCGTCACGACGCCGGTGATCAACCACCCGGAAGTCGCGATCATTGGCGTGAACAAGCTCGTCGAACGCCCCGTGGTGAAGAACGGCCAGATCGTCGTCCGCAAGATGATGAACCTAAGCAGCTCCTTCGATCACCGCGTGGTGGATGGCTACGACGCTGCCGCGTTCATCCAGCGCGTGAAGGGTCTCCTGGAGCACCCAGCGGCGCTGTTCATCGAGCGCTAGCCTTGTCGTGGCGCACCGCGGCAACTAGCGTGCAGCTCAATGCTCCGCCTGCCATTACTTCTGCTAGCGTTCGCGATGAGCGGTGTCGCTTTGGCTCAAGACGCGCCGCCACAGAGCCACAGGTTCATTCCAGAGTGGGCGCAGACGCCAACAAGTTACGATTGTTGGGGTAACTATCCGCGTAGCGCGCGGGGTAATAGCGTGACGGGTGTTGTGCAGATGTGCTGCACGCCGCTGGAAAATCGCAGGCTTGATTGTCGGGTCGCCTTCGAAACCCCGGAGGATCGTCATTTTGGCGAAACGACGTTGCGCGTTGCGCGCCGGTTTAGGCTGACGCCGCAGTCGTATGCCGCATACCGTGCTGATCCGAACGTGTGGCTTCAACTGCCAGTGCTCTGGGAGCCAATTCTGCCAGCCGAAAATCGTGAGGAATTCCTGGCGGCCGTGAACCACCGCACGCGGGGACTTTGCGCGCCACCGGCAGACTTGGCGGCGCGGATGCCAGATCAGGCGACAGCAACCGAGATGCAAGTGGCGAGAGCGCAAGTCTTCCGCTGTCCCACGGTGTTAGACCGACGCAACGACTGATCGAAGTGCCGGCGGAGTTACGAAGCTAGCGCATAAGCGACGCATACTCCGCGTTCGCTTGCTCTGCTTCCGCACGTATCCAGTCGCGAAACGCCGCAATTTTGCGGCTCTCCTCGCGTACCGCGGGATAGACGAACCAGAAAGCGCGCCCGGAATCCGCGACGAAAGCATGCGCCGGCACAAGTCGCCTGGCCTTGATGTCGTCGGCGAACAGAAGCGGCGAGCCAATCGTCACGCCTTGCCCGGCAATTGCAGCTGCTGCATCGAGATACTCCGCTTGCAGTGAAGTACCGAAGCGCTTGGTGAGGTCGACACCGCGATGACCGCGCTGCTCATACCAAGCGGTCCACCAGTCCGGCCGCCCCAGCAGCGGCGCGTCGAGCACGCGCCGCGGATCGCCGACATGTTTTACGGCGCTCTTCAGCGCCGGGCTGCAGAGCGGCATGAACACGCTCGGAAACAGCCTCACTGAACGTAGGCCCGTCCAGCGCCCGCCGCCGTTGCGGATCGCGGCGTCGTAACGCCCTGCGCCGATCTCTTGCGCCGTCTCCGAAAGATCGAGCGCGATGGCGATGTCTTTATGCTTCTTGCGGAAGCGCCCAAGCCGTGGCGTGAGCCATGCCGTGCCGAACGTCGGCAATGCGGTGAGCGAGAGCCGCGCTTCGTAAGCATCGACCGCGTTCACGAAAGTCGCGCGCAAAGACGCAAACAGCGCCGTCAATTCCGGCGCGATGGCCTCGCCTTGCTCCGTCAGGGTCACCTTCTGCGCGTGACGCATGAAGAGCGGCACGCCGACTTGCCGCTCCAACTGGCGCACGTGATAGCTCACCGACGCTGGCGTCGTGCTCAGTTCCACCGCCGCTTTGGCGAAGCTCCCATGCCGCGCCGCCGCTTCGAAAGCGTGGATGGAGGGCAGCGAGGGCATGTTTTTGAGCATAAGGTAGACTTAGCCTCACATTCGCCCTCCCGCGTGTCAAACGCCCGCGCGCGCCAGTAGCGTTCGGGCCTTGGGAGGTACGCATGAAACTGGGTTGGATGCTTGCGGCGGCGGTCGTGATGCTCACTGGCCACGCGGCTGCGCAGGAGGCCGTACCGCCGGGCTTTACCATGGAGCGCACTGGCCATGTCACCGACTTCGACTACTTCGAAGGCGGCTGGAACACCGTACAACATCGCCTGCGCACACGCACGCCGGGCAGCAACGATTGGGAGGACTATCCCGGCACGCTCTGCGCGACGCCCTATCTCAACGGCGCAGCGACCGTTGACGAAATTTACTTCCCTACGCGCGGCACCGCCGGGTTCACGCTACGCCTATTCGATCAAGAACGTCATCAATGGTCAGCGTACTGGGTCAACAGCGTCAATGGCCGCCTGGATCCAATTCCGGTCGTCGGCGGTTTCGATGGCAATCGCGGTGAGTTCTACGCCAGCGACACCTGGGAGGGGCGCCCGATAAAAGTGCGCTACCTCTGGACGATCATCGATCGCGACCACGCGCGTTGGGAGCAGGCATTCTCATTTGACAATCGCACATGGGAAACCAATTGGACCGCGGATTTCACGCGCGCCGATACAGCAGCTGTCTGCGATCAAGGCCGCCCGCGCCGCTAGCGCCAGGAACCGGAGTGCCGTGAAACCTGTTGTTCGATCATGCTCGATCACACAGGTTTCGTTGTCACCGATCTCGCCAAAGCGCGCGCGTTTTATGACGCGATCGCCAGACCGCTTGGCCTCGCCACGGTCGACAACTTCGAAGGCTCGTTCCTTCTTGGAAAGGGCCCGACTGACTATCCCTATTTGTGGATCGGCACGCTGATCCCTTCCTACTGGATCGAAGGTTCGCGCCCCGGCATCAATCAGATGCACATTGCGTTCGCGGCTAAGAGCAAAGAGGCCGTCGACGAATTCTATCGTATCGCACTCGAAAGCGGCGGCCGCGACAATGGTCCGCCGGGCCCGCGTGAAGGCGCGGGCGACTATTACGGCGCGTTCGTTCTCGATCCGGATGGCAATAACATCGAAGCCTGCGTCCGCGGTTCCGCCTCCAAGTAGCGTCCAATCGCTTGAACAGAATACGAAAATCACGTTTCCCCACGCATCCGTGACCGGCGTCATCTTCCCGCCGCGTCCGTGAGCGCCTATTGAAGGCTCTGGGACAAGCTAAGCCCGGCGGAGAACTCGCCGGGGCAGGGGTGCGCGAATGGCGGACGTCTTCATTTCTTACGCCAGCGAAGATCGCAATCGCGTTCGCCCGCTTGCCGAAGCGCTGCAAGAGCGCGGCTTCAATGTTTGGTGGGATCGCTCGCTCGCCGCGGGCCAGGACTACACGGCCATTATCGAGAAAGAGCTGAAGGTCGCGAAGGCGGTCGTGGTCGTGTGGACGCAGAGCTCCGCCGCATCGACATTCGTGCGCGATGAAGCTGGCCGCGCGCGTGACGAAGGCCGTCTCGTGCCGGTTATGCTCGACCCGGTGCAATTGCCGCTCGGCTTTGGCGCTTTCCAGGCAGAGGATTTCACGCGCTGGAACGGCGGCGCCAACGCGCCCCAAATGCAGCTGCTCGTCGAAGTGCTCAACGCCAAGCTTTCCGGCCGCGACGTGAACAGCTCCGAAATCGAACGCCGCCGCCGCCGTCTCGGCACGCGTATCCGCATCGTCTCTGTGCTGACTGTGATTGCGCTGATTGCCGGCATCGCCTGGGTCGTGAACGATTTCGTCCGCCCTGATCCGCCGCCCACGGACTTGCGCGCCGAACTGCTGCGTTTGCTCGCCGAAGGCCAACTCACGCCGGAGCAAGCGATCCAGCTCGCGGAAATTCTGGAATCTGGTGCGTTGGGCGAAGCGCAAAGCGCCCGCGTCGATGGCGCTGCGCCGGCGCCAGGCGCATCGTCGGAATCGCCGTCGACTATGGCGACCAGCGACGGCGTCGTCAGCGAAGCCGCGTTCGACGCCACCGCGAGCGAAGCGTATCGCGCCGCGTTCACTGCGCTTGCTGCGCACCCGGATGCGCAAGTCCGCCTCGCGGTCGCGCAGATGTCGCAAGCGGGCACCCGCGATGCGGCCATGCAAACGCTGTGGGCCTACGCAAATGCGCATCCGGATGATCCGCTGCGCGATGAGATCTATCTGCTGTGCGGCTCTGTCGGCGAAGCCAATGGCAACCCGCTCGGCCAACAGGCGCTTGAGCAAGCTTCCAACCTAACCCCGCGCGATCCGAGCGTTTGGCGCATGCTGTCGCGATCCTACAATCGCGCCAACCGCAGCGCTGAAGCTGCCGCTGCAGCACAAGTGTCGGAAGGCGTGGAGGCGCAAAACGCCGGCGACACAGTGGCCGCCGAGGCGCAGCTGCAGCAAGCGTTGCCACAGCTGACGTCGCCCGAACTGCGCGCTCCAGTCGCCGCCGAACTCGGCACGATCGCCGAACAGCGCGGCGACTTTAGCGCCGCCAGCGCCCGCTACTCGCAGGCCTACACAGCGCGTGAGCAAGTCGCTCAGCAGTCCCCGAACTCGGCGGCCGCCGACGTCATCCAGGCCGATGCGCAGCAGCTCGTCCGTGCGCTCGATCGTTCTGGCCGGACGCGCGAAGCTTGCGAACGCCTGCGTCAGGCCCAGCAGGAACACGACGTCGCCGCGCCGGATCAGGAATTGCTGGATCGCTGCCAGCGCCAGTTCCGCACGCAGCTGCGCAACGACGTGCGCCTCGCGCCGCAGCTGCAGCGCCGCGCTATCGAAGTGCAGCCGCAGCGCACAACGCCCGCGCCGACGCCTTAACCGGCGTTCGTCGCAGATTTGTACGCAATGGTTCGAGTTCGCTTGTCGCGAACACCTGACCCGTGGCGAAACATGAGCGGGAGTTTGAGATGAAACGCTTCGCCGCCGTCCTTTTTGCGCTCGCTTGCTTAGTCGCGACGCCGTCCAGCAATGCACAGGACGCGACCGCCAACCTGGCTCGCCCGCCGGCGAACGCGGAGACCTGGGTGATCGCCTCGACAGCCGGCCGCCACGGCACATCACAGCGTTGGACCGCGGACGGCGTCCGCTGGTCGCGTGAAAGCATTCTGCTGCGTGGCTTCGTCACCGAACTTGATCAGCAGATGCGCGTGGGCGGCGATGGCGCGCTGCAGAGCATCACCGTGCGTGGCGTCACGCCGTCCGGCGATGCTGCGGAAACCTTTAGCGTAACGAACGGCCGCTATCAGTTTCGCTCGCCGGTTGATAGCGGCGAGGGCGCGCTGCCTGCTGGCGTCTTCTATTCCACATTCGGCGGCACGCTCGATGGCACCATCGCCTTCATCGACTATCTACGCTCGCGTCCCGACCACGCCATGCAATTGCTGCCAGGTGGCCGCGCTGAATTGGTGCAGTTGACGACGCGCAGTGTTTCCAACGGCCGCGAAACCAAGAATCTCACCGCATACGCTGTCGTCGGCGTTGGCCTTGGTCCGTTCCCAGTTTGGTACGATGGCGATCGCTTCTTCGCCTTTGCCGGCTTCCTCTCCTACATCCCGGAAGGCTGGGAAGGCGTCGCCAACGAACTGGCCGCCGCGCAGGCAGAGGCGTTATCCGGCCGAGCGACCGCGCTGGTGAGCGAGATCGGCCCGCGCGCCATTCAACCAATCCTGTTCCAGAACGTGCGCATCTTTGACGCCGAAGGCCGCCGCTTCCGTAACAACATGAGCGTGTTGGTGGTCGATGGCCGCATCACCGCCGTTGGCCGCTCAATCCGCGCACCGGCGAACGCACAGATCGTCTCTGGCGAAGGCCGTACGCTCGTGCCCGGCCTTTGGGATTCACACCAACACTTCGGCGGCGACGACAGTGGCCCGCTGCTGCTCGCCCAAGGCATCACCAACATCCGCGACCCCGGTAACCGCGACGCCGAGCTGATCGCCCGCCGCGCGCGCATCAACGAAGGGCAACTGCTAGGCCCGCGCATCATCGCCTCACTGCTGATCGATGGCGAAGGCCCGAACATGGCGCAGATGGCGACTGTTGCGCGCAACGAGCAGGAAGCGATCGCCGCCGTCCGCCACGCGCACGAGGCGGGCTATTTCGGCGTGAAGCTCTACGGCACGCTAGACTCGGCGCTCGTCGCACCAATCGCCGCAGAGGCGCATCGCCTCGGCCTTCATGTGCAGGGCCACATCCCACGCGGCATGCGCCCGCTCGAAGCCGTGCGCGCCGGTTACAACGAAATCACTCACATCAACTTCGTCATGATGCAGGCCATGCCAGACGAGGTCGTGCAGAACTCGAACGGCCTGCCGCGCTTCTACGGCACCGCGCGCTATGCTGCTGACGTGAACCTGAACTCGCCCGAGATGCGCGCATACCTGGACGAACTGGCGCGCCGCCACGTCGCTGTTGACCCCACGATTTCGGTGTTCGAAGGCGGCTACGTGCCGGAGATCGGCGAGATCGCCGCCGGCTACGCGCCCTACATCGGCACGCTGCCGCCGCAGGTGGAGCGCGGGCTTCGCGCCGGCAGCTTTGCGCCGACGCCGGAAGTCTCGCGCGATCAAATGCGTCGCTCGCAAGCGGCACTGCTGAACCTCGTTCGTGAACTCCATCGCCGCAACATCACGATCGTTGCCGGTACAGACGGCTCCGGCCTCGAACTTGTCCGCGAACTCGAACTCTACGTCCAAGCGGGCTTCACGCCCGCCGACGCGCTCGCCACCGCCACCATCGTGCCTTCGCGCCTGTTCGGCGTTGGCGATGAGACCGGCTCGATCCGCGTCGGCAAGGCGGCTGACCTCGCGCTTGTCGAAGGCGATCCAAGCCAGAACATCGGCGATCTGCGCAACGTCGTCATGGTCATGCGCGACGGCCGCCTGATGGACGCGAACGCGCTTCGCCGCGCCGTCGGCATCTCCGGCCCGCCACGCCGCGCCAACTAGGGGCGCGGCTTAAGGAAAAGCACTTTCGCGGCGCCGTAGCTGCGCTCGTCGAGCGTCTCGAACGCCGGCGTCTGCGGCGTCTCGTCAGCGCCGACTTCAAGCATGATGAGCGCGTCGTCGGTAATCCAGGCGCCTTCGCCCAGCCGCGCCATCGCGCGTTCGCCGAGGCCCTTGCCGTAGGGCGGGTCGAGAAACACCAAATCGAACGGTTCGCCGACACCGGCTGGCTTCAGGCCAAGGTCAGTGGCGTCGCGCCGGTGAATGCGCGTCGAGCCGAATAGGCCGAGCGCTTCGATGTTGTCGCGTATCGTGCCGCGCGCGGCGGCATCGGTTTCGACGAAAAGCGCGAATGCCGCCCCGCGCGACATCGCTTCAAGTCCAAGCGCCCCGGAACCGGCAAACAAATCCATGACGCGCCGGCCCTCCAATCCCGGCGACCAATCCGCGTGCGCCAAGACATTGAAAATGCTCTCCCGAGCACGATCGCTGGTCGGCCGCGTGTCACGCCCCGCCGGGGCTGCGATCTCACGTCCTTTGAACTGCCCCCCGACGATCCGCATGCCGCGCCTTCATTCCTTGCCTGCCAGCGCATATGTCGCGCTTGGGCCCTGTCGCCAAGCGCTTGACGTTCGCGTCAGCCTTCGTGAACAAGGGCGGCCCCGCGAGCCGGGGTGCGACAGGGAGTAGCGCCGCCGTGGAAGGATTGATCGCCAGCTTTGCCGACGTCTTCAATCCCGACCATGCAGTAGCCAACTTCGCGGCGCTGTTTCAGGTCATCCTGATCGATCTTGCGCTGGCGGGCGATAACGCCGTCGCCGTTGGCCTCGCCGCCGCTGCGTTGCCGGCTGTGCAGCAACGCCGTGCGATCTTCTGGGGCATCGTGCTCGCGCTCGTTCTGCGGATCGCCTTCGCCAGCGTCACGCTGCACCTGCTGAACATTCAAGGCCTGCTGTTGGTCGGCGGCTTGCTGCTCTTCTGGGTGGCCTGGCGCATGTGGTCCGACCTCAAGGCTCACAAGCCGATCCAAGTCGGCGACCCAGTTGCTGGCGAGCATGCGGCCGAAGCCGTGGTCACCGGCGGCAAAGCGCCGAAGACCTTCGCCAGCGCGCTGCTGACCATCGTCATCGCCGACGTTTCGATGTCGCTCGACAACGTGCTCGCGGTGGCGGCCGTCTCGCGCCACAACGAAGTGATCATGTGGTTCGGCTTGATCCTCTCTGTCGTGATGATGGGCGTTGCTGCTTCTATCATCGCCCGCGTGATCGACCGGTATCGCTGGATCGCGGTGCTCGGCATCATCATCATTATCTTCGCTGGTACGCGGATGATCTGGGAAGACGCACACAACTTCCTGCCCGCATACGTTCCAGCAATCCCGAGCTTCCTCGGTGGCGGCCACTAAACGGCGTCTTTGCCCAGCTGCTCCTTGAGCACCTTGCGTGGAATCTCCTCGACCGCGCCGGGCGGCAGCGTGCCGAGCTGGAACGGGCCGTAGGATGTGCGGATCAAACGGTTCACCTTGAGCCCGAGCGCGTCGAGCACGCGGCGCACTTCGCGGTTCTTGCCCTCGGTGATGGCGACTGTGATCCAGGCATTGGCGCCGCTGCCGCGCTCCAACTTTGCGTCGATAGGGCCGTAGCGCATGCCGTCGACCGTGATGCCGTCCTTCAACGTATCGAGTTCTTCCTGCGTGACCCGTCCAAACGCCCGTGCACGGTAGCGGCGCAGCAAAGCGTTCGACGGCAATTCCAAACGCCGCGCCAGTTCGCCGTCATTGGTCAGCAACAGCAGGCCCTCAGACGTGAGGTCAAGTCGGCCAACTGAAATCACGCGCGGCATGTCCGGCGGCAAATGCTGGAACACCGTTGCCCGGCCAGCAGGATCGCGGTGCGTGGTCACCAAGCCAGTCGGCTTGTGATAGCGCCAGAGCCGCGTCGGCTCGGCCACGCCCACTGGCCGCCCATCCACGAGCACCTTGTCTTCAGCCGTCACCTTCACGGCCGGCGTATCGAGCACCTTGCCGTTCAGCTTCACGCGGCCGTCGGCGATCAGGCGCTCCGCGTCACGGCGCGAGCACACGCCCGCACGCGCGAGGAACTTGGCGATGCGCTCGGCTTCCGGGCTAGAAGGGGGTGGAGAGGAATTGGCCATGTTCGCGGTGATCTATCGCTGGCAGGTGGTACCAGGGCTCGAGGCGCAATTCGAGGCGGGCTGGCGTCGCGGCACCGAGCGCATCGCCGCGGAGTTCGGTGGCTGGGGCTCGCGCCTGCACAAGATGAGCGATGGCGTCTACATCGCCTACGCCCAGTGGCCGAACGAAGACGCCTGGAAGAAGGCCATGGAAAGCCGGATGCACCATTCCGACGATGAAGCGCGCAAGATGTACCGTGACGCCATCGTCTCCGGCACGTTCGAGACCATCGCAACCGGCGATGTCGTCACCGATCTCCTGGAGCTACGCCGCCCATGAGCGACGCCAACTACATGGCTATGGCGCTCTCGCTCGCGCGCGCCGCGGCCGATCTCGGCGAGACGCCGGTCGGCTGCGTCATCGTCGATGAAGCGACAGGCGAAGTCGTCGCCGGCGCGGCGAACGAACCCATCGGCCTGAAAGATCCAACAGCGCACGCCGAGATCCTGGCGCTACGCCGCGCCGCGGAGGTCACCGCGAACTATCGCCTGCGTCCCAATCTAACGCTCTACGTGACGCTCGAACCCTGCGCCATGTGCGCCGGCGCCATTTCCAACGCCCGCATCGCCCGCGTCGTCTATGGCGCCAGCGATCCCAAGAGCGGCGGTGTGGAACAGGGCGCGAAGGTCTGGGATCACCCGCAAACGCACTGGAAACCAAAAGTCACCGCCGGCGTCGAAGCCGAAGCTGCGGCGACGTTGCTCAAAGACTTCTTCAAAGCCCGCCGCTAACGGACACGCCATGTCAGAGATGCAAATTGTCTATTTCGAAGATCTCCGGGTCGGCATGCGCGAGACCACGCGCAACGAAGTCACCAAGGAGAAGGTGGCTGCCTTTGCCGAGATCAGCGGTGATCACAACCCCATCCACCTCGATGAAGCCTACGCGGCCACCACACCTTTCAAAGGCTGCATCGCTCACGGCGTCTTCACCGCAGGTTTCGTCTCCGCCGCCATTGCGACGCGCCTGCCAGGCCCTGGCTCAATCTACATCTCGCAGACGCTCAGTTTTCGTGCGCCCGTGATGATCGGCGCGACGGTCGAGACGACCCTGGAAGTGATCGAATTGATCGAACGTGGGCGTCGCGTGAAGCTGAAGTGCGAATGCCGCGTCGGCGACAAGGTGGTTCTGGAAGGCGAAGCGGAAGTAAAGGCGACGGCGAAGCCTTCGAGCTAAGCGCCAATCAGCGCGCGCCGCGCGTCGATAACGTCCTGCGTCATCTGACGCTTCAGTTCGCCCAGGCTGTCGAACTTCGCCTCGTCACGCAGGAACGCGATCAGCTCGACCTCAATCGTCCGCCCGTAGAGATCACCGCTGAAATCAAACAGGTGCGCCTCAAGCAGCGGCTCAGGCAGCTCGCCGACCGTTGGGTTCACGCCCACGCTCGCCACGCCCGGCATCCATGGCCCGTCGCCGACATCGACGCGCACCGCGTATACGCCAAGCCGGGGTCTGACATATTCCCCCAACGCCACGTTGGCGGTCGGCATGCCCAACGTCCGCCCGCGTTGAAAGCCGCGCAGCACTTCACCCTCAATCGCCCAAGGCCGCGTGAGCTGTTCACGCGCGCCAGCCATATCGCCGCGCTCGACCGCCTCCCGGATACCGCTGGACGAAACCTTGTTCGCTCCGCCCACGGGCGCGACGGCATCAACTGTGAAGCCAAACTCGCGCCCAAGCGCCTCTAAGCTGGTCGCATCGCCGCTCCGGCCTTTCCCAAAGCGAAAGTCCGCGCCGATGCTGACATGCGTGACGCCCAGCAAATCCCGCAGCACGCGCTCCGCGAACTCACGATCAGTCGATCCAGCCAAAGCCGCATCGAACCCAATCTCAAACACCTCCTGAACGCCAACCTCGCTCAGTGCTCGCGCGCGCTGTTTCGTGCTCTGCAGACGAAAGGGCGCTGTGTCCGGTTTGAAGAAGCGGCGCGGATGCGGTTCGAACACTGCAACGCCAAGTGCTGCGCCACCGCGCTCTGAAACAGCGCGCGCACTCGCAATCACAGCTTGGTGGCCTGCGTGCACGCCGTCGAAATTGCCAAGCGCAATCGCTGCGCCGCGCGCATCATTAGGAATTGTTGAGGAAGGGGCCAAAGTCGGCATTCGTTCACAAAGTCTTTCGCATCTGGCCCAAACGCAGCGCCATCTCTTGCCAAACCCTGAGCGCGGCGCTGCAGAAACGGCGCGCGTTCATTCATACTTAAGCGCTGTTTTACCGAAAATTCTCGTCTCTTTGCTATCTGTGATCTTACGACACGGCGCACTTAAAGAGCCGGAAACGTCTCACCGCCGGGCCATCGCACCCTGGCCCGGCGGTGTGCC
>CADEDT010000017.1 GCA_902826145.1 uncultured Caulobacteraceae bacterium | reverse complement strand
CCACGGTGGGCTTGCACCCACGCCGGTTTTCAAGACCGGTGCCTTAAACCACTCGGCCATCCCTCCGGAGCGGTGGCGGTTATCAGTGCGACCGCCCTGCGGCAAGCGCGCAAAACGTCCAAAGAAAAACCGGCGGACCTTGGGGGCGCCGCCGGTTCTTTGTCTTGCCCGCTTACCAGCGGAACGGCGCTCGGAACGCCACCCTGACATCCGGGGCGTCCTCAGTGACTCCGAAGTCGACACTGGCGGAGACCGTCTGCCGCTCGCTAGCCCGATAGGACAGCCCGAGCGACATGGAGCCCACATGGAAGGCCGCGGACTCTGAAGTGATGGTCGTGCCGTTCGAGTCGGTCAGTTCGGTCTCGCTCGCCAACACGTAGGAGTGCGAGTAGCCCAAGGAGTAGGAGAAGCGCGGGTTGACCGAAAAGCCAAAGCCAAAGCCGAAACCAATCGTGTCACCCGGGTCCACGTGGCCGACGGTGACCGGACCGAACGTTTGATCGATGTCGTCACCGATGTTGTACATGTAGCTCAGGTTGCCGAAGAGTACGACCGGATCGGTGGGATAAGCCACCGATAGGCTGCCTTGCACGCCCCAAAAGCCCGAGCCGGTCGCCAACTCGGTCGCCACGCCCTGTGGATCGCGCTCTGTCTCGAAGGGGCCGAGACCGGTATTTGACTTCACGCGCGCACCGGCGATGACGATCGGCGAGCCGTTGCGGCCTTGGGTAAGCTGGTAACGGGCCGAAACTTCCACGTCGCCGATGTCTGAGCCATCGAGTTCGTACGTCTGGGTCGTCGTTGATGACCCCTGCGAAGTCGTCGTGACGCGGTCGTGCCGGTAGACATACGGCACACGGCCTTCGATCTCGAGACGATCGGTGACGGCGTAGCGCACTGCCAATGCGCCAACCATCGTTTCCCGGACGGTGTCATTGGCTTCGAACAGGCCGATATTGATCGCGCTCTCAATCACCGCGCCGCGGAAGACCAGCCGGTTTCCGGAGGTCTGTGAGAACTCGAATGACGGCTCAATCACGAGCCGCCCAGCGCCAAGAAGGGCATTCTGCCCTTCCGGAAGCGCCTCAACCGTCGAAACTTGCGTTTGTTCGGGCGGGGCTTCGCCGACCGGGCCTGTTGGCGCGGCGGCTGGCGTTGCTTCAGGCGGCGCGGAGCCGCCTTCTGTTTGCGTTAGGGTGCGAACGTGCCGGCGATTGAGCCTGATCGGCTCGTCCGGCCCCAATTCTTCGTATGCAAGGCCGTTGTACGGAGAACCTGCACCGCGGATCTCGCCAAGTTCCGCGTCGCTGACACCTGTCATCGCCAAGATTTCGCGCCTTTGCTGCTCGATCAACGACCGCTGCTGCGACAGCTGCCTCTGTTGTTCGGTCAGTTGGCGTTCTTGTTCGTTCAGACGCTGCTCTTGCTGCTGGATCAGTTCGAGCACACGCGTCAGTTCAGTTCGCTCCAAGCCATCTGCATGCGCTTCAGGTGACCAGAAGAAAGCGCAAGCGGCGATCGCACACGCGGCCATTGCGGCCGCGCGACGGTACACCGTCCGCTTCATTCCGGCACGAAGCATCACCAGACCCATGTTGGAGGGCTGCACATGGCGCCCTCTCTGCACGAATTATTCCGGTGAGCTTACTTGTGAGGTGATTAGGAAGCGTGAACGTGCGCGAAAATCTGTTACGCGCGCAATTTCAACTTCAATTTACAGATGTGAATACTACGCGCACGCCACCTCTCCCCTCTCGCACATCTAGTGTGTGCGCACGCGGGGGAGGCGGTTGATCAACGCAAAGCGTTTACGAAGCTTGCTTCGGTCTTCGCGGTGATTTCTTCGAGCGTCACATCGTCGGCAAGCTGAAGCAACTTCATCGGTTGTGAATCATGCTTGTCGATCTCGAACACGCCGAGATCGGTTATCACGAGATCAACCACGTTCACGCCGGTGAGCGGCAATGTGCACTGCTTCAGCAGCTTCGACGCGCCCTCTTTCGAGGTGTGCTCCATCACAACGACAACCCGCTTCACGCCGGCGACGAGATCCATCGCGCCGCCCATGCCCTTCACCATCTTGCCGGGCACCATCCAGTTGGCGAGGTCGCCGCGATCGGTGACTTCCATGGCGCCGAGGATGGAAAGATCGATATGACCGCCGCGGATCATCGCGAACGAGTCCGAGGAAGAGAAGTACGAGGTCTTCTTAAGCGCCGTTATGGTTTGCTTACCGGCGTTAATCAGATCGGCGTCTACTTCGTCGTCATACGGGAAGGGTCCCATGCCCAACATCCCGTTCTCCGACTGCAGCGTCACCTCCATCCCCTGCGGGATATAGTTAGCGACGAGTGTCGGAATGCCGATGCCGAGGTTTACGTAAAAGCCGTCGCGCAATTCCTTTGCGGCGCGTTGCGCAAGCTGATCGCGGGTCCACGGCATCAGGCGTTCTCCCGCTTGGTGATGGTGCGTTGCTCGATACGCTTCTCGAACGTGCCCTCCACGATGCGATCAACGTAAATGCCCGGTGTATGAATGGCGTCTGGGTCGAGTTCGCCGGTCTCAACCAGGATTTCGACCTCCGCGACGCACTTCTTACCCGCCGTCGCCATCATCGGATTAAAATTTCGCGCGGTTTTGCGGAAGATCAGGTTGCCTTCCTTGTCCCCCTTCCAGGCTTTAACGATTGAGAGGTCGGCAATCAGGCCAGTCTCAAGAACGAACGTCTCGCCATTGAACACTTTGGTCTCTTTGCCTTCAGCCACGAGTGTCCCAACGCCTGTCTTTGTATAGAAGCCGGCGATCCCCGCGCCCCCTGCCCGGCAGCGCTCGGCGAGCGTACCCTGCGGATTGAACTCAAGTTCTAGTTCACCACTCAGATACTGACGCGCGAACTCCTTGTTCTCGCCGACGTACGAGGAAACCATCTTCTTGATCTGCTTGGTTTCGAGCAGAAGCCCCAGGCCCCAACCGTCAACGCCCGCGTTGTTCGAAATCACCGTGACGTCCTTAACGCCGGTGTCGCGCAGCGCGATGATGAGGTTCTCGGGGATTCCGCAGAGGCCGAAGCCCCCGCTCATCACCGTCATGCCGTCGAAGGTGAAGCCTTCGAGCGCGGACTTGGCGTCCGGGTAAACTTTGTTAGCCATGAGCGCCCGTTTACGTAGCGGCGCGGTGCGGCGCAACATGCCGCGACGGATACGCAGACTTCAAAAACGATTGCGCCGGCGGCTGAGCCGGCCGCCGGCGCTTTCGCTTCACCCCTAAGGTGGGGTGAGAACCTGATCCCGGTACGAGCGAGGGACGAAAATCGTCCGGAACCGGGGATGATAAAACGATATTTCGGCTGAACGGACGCTGAGGGCGTTCATCATAATGGGCGGGCGGCAACACCCCACGAATCCAGAATTTCCTCGGTTTTTACGCCCATACCGCCTGGCGGTCCCTGAATCGCGGAAGGAGTCCGCGAAAATCTTGGGGCCGGCGCCGGCTGATTCAATCCACCAACATCCACGAACGTCTGCCGCGCCACGTTGTGGGGGTGGGTAGGCGCTTCCGCCATGGAGAGAACCGGCGCAAAGCAGACATCCGTGCCCTCCATCAGGGCGGTCCACTCGTCGCGTGTTTTAGTGGCGATGACCGCGGCGAGCTTTTCCGAAAGCTCCGGCCAATCGGCCTTGTTCATATGCACGGCAAACTTTGGATCTTTCTTAAGGCCGGTCTTCTCCAGCAGCAGCGCATAGAACTGAGGCTCGATCGAACCGATCGACACGAACTTGCCGTCGCTGGTCTTGTAGACGTCGTAGAAGTGCGCGCCGCCATCGAGCAGGTTGGCGTCACGCTCGTCGCTCCAGATGCCGGACGCGCGCAAACCATAAACGACACTCATCAGCGAAGCGGCGCCATCGGTGATGGCAGCGTCGATCACCTGCCCCTTGCCTGAACGCTGCGCCTCATAGAGCGCTGCGCACACACCCATCGCCAGATAGAGAGAACCGCCGCCGTAATCGCCGACGAGGTTAAGCGGCGGCGACGGCGCATCGTCCTTTCGCCCCATCGCATGCAGGGCGCCTGAGATAGCGATGTAGTTGAGATCGTGCCCGGCCACTTCGGCGAGCGGTCCTGTTTGCCCCCAACCGGTCATGCGTCCGTAAATGATCTTCGGGTTGCGCTTCAGCGCTTCGTCCGGGCCGAGCCCCAATCGTTCCATCACCCCCGGCCGAAAGCCTTCAATCAGCACGTCCGCCTTGGCGATCATCTCCAGCGCAACTGTGACATCGTTCGGCTCTTTCAGATCGAGCACGACGTGGCGGCGGCCGCGCGCGGGAATGTCGTTCTTGAACGTCGGGCGCCCGCCCTTGCGATCTATGCGCACAACGTCGGCGCCCATGTCCGAGAGCAGCATGCAGCAGAAGGGTCCCGGGCCGATGCCCGCGAACTCGACAACCTTCACGCCCGAAAGCGGTCCCTGACCCATTGCGTTTACCCTCGCGGTTTCGAGCTGTGCTAATGCGCGTTACTTATACTCGTTGAAACCTGCGCGTCGCGGGGCGCCGGAGCGTTAACTTTGCGGATTGTGGTGAGAGCCGCTGACGCGCGCGTTGCGCGTGACGCACAGGCGTTGCTCGCCGGCGCCGGCGTTCAAGCCACCGCAATCCCGGGCCAGTACCGACCAGCCCCAGACGGCGAAGACATCTGCATCGTCCCGGCTGACGGCGCCGAGTTGGCCGGCGCCGTGCTTGGCTCCGAACAACCGCCTCTCGCCTGCCTGGCCGCACACGCTAACGCCAACCCGCCGCCACTTGGCCTTAAAGGTGCACCGCCTTTCAGCGGCGCCATCACACTGGACGCGCCACCGAAACTGCTCCGTGCACAGATCGACGCTTGGACGCGGGTCGCTATCGCTGAAGAGGAACGCGCCCGCCGCCTCGCAACTTCGGCAGCGATCGGTGTCTCCGCGCCGCAACCGGTGGAGTCACGCAAGCTCAAGGCTCTCTATATCGGCGCGCCCAGCTCAATGTTCTTGGCGCTCGAGCGTGCGCTCGCCGAGCAGGGCGGCTTGGTCGCCGCCGCGTTCTCTTCCTATGCGGGTTTCGACCACCTGCATGACGAACCGTTCGACGCTGTCGTTCTAAACGGCGCACAGGATCCGAACACCGCGATCTCGCTCTGCGCCGCGCTCCGCCGCAACGCCACGCTCTATCACTTGCCGACGCTGATGCTCACCAAGCCGGGCGATACCGCGACCGCCGCCGCCGCTATTGATCGTGGCGCTTCAGCGATCTGCTCGACCTCGCACCCATGCAACGCGAGCCTCGGTTGGCTCTTCGAAGGCGTGCGCCGCGAACGCCGCCGCCGTGAGGCCGAACACGAGATGCGCGCGCTCCGTGATGTAATGGGCGATCCGCGCACTGGTCTTTGGCAACGCGCACCGTTCGACGCGCACCTCGCACGCTTGGCCGCCGATCACCACGCCAGCGGCCGGCCAATGAGCATGGTGGTACTGCGCGTCATGCCCGCGATCGGCGCACGCGAGCCAACCGAGCAACAATGGCGCAAGGGGTTCACTGAGATCGCCTCACTCGCCGCACGGTTGATGCGTGACGCCGACTGCGGCGTGACAATGGGCGTCGATCTCATCGCGCTCGCCCTACCCGCGTCCGACTTGCGCAGCGCCAAGCGCACGGCGGAACGCATTGCTTCAGTGGCTGAATGCACGGCATTCGCGTCCGGCGAAGGCGGCGCGGGACCGCTGGTGTTCGAGCAGAGCACCGTCGAACTGCAGCCGGGTGAGAGCGGCGCCGGCATGCTGGCGCGGGCGCTTCGCGCTATCGAAGTCGAGTCGATCCCGGCTTAAGCCGCTTTCCGCGCCGCCAATCGCGACATGGACTCTAGTACGGCACGCAGCGCCTTGAGTCGCTGCGTCGCTTCCGGCCAACCGCCTTGAACGACCAGCTTGCCGTCTGGCCGCATCTTGTAGTCGTCGGGCCGCTCGGTGATGAAACGCACAAGCGCCAAAGGATCGGGGAAGCCCGTCTCGCGGAACGTCAGCACCGCGCCCTTGGGGCCAGCGTCCAGTTTCGAAATCTGGCAACGTCGGCAAAGCGCCTTCAGCGCGGCGACGGCAATGAGCTGGTCGGCTTCAGCCGGCAGTGGCCCGAAGCGATCGATGAGTTCCGCTGCAAAGGCTTCGCGCTCCTGATCCGTATCGAGATCGGCCAAGCGGCGATAGAGCGCCAGACGCACCGTGAGATCGGCAACGTAGTCTTCTGGGATTAGCACCGAGGCGCCAACATTGATCTGCGGCGACCACGATTTCTCGCTCACTGCCTCGTCTGTGCCGTCCCGCAGCGACGCAACTGCCTCCTCAAGCATCGACTGATAAAGTTCGACGCCAACTTCGCGGATGTGGCCGGACTGCTCTTCGCCCAACAGATTGCCGCCGCCGCGCATATCGAGATCGTGGCTCGCAAGGGTGAAACCCGCACCCAGATTATCGAGCGAAGACAGAATTTTCAGCCGCTTCTCGGCGCTCACCGTGAGCGCCTGCTCCGCCGCCGTCGTGAGATACGCGTACGCGCGCAGCTTCGAGCGCCCGACACGACCACGCAGCTGGTAAAGCTGCGCCAAGCCGAACATGTCGGCGCGGAATACGATCAACGTATTGGCGCGTGGAATGTCGAGGCCAGATTCAACAATGCTCGTCGACAACAGCACATCGAACGCGCCGTCGTAGAAATTGGTCATGATCTCATCGAGCGCACCGGCCGCCATCTGCCCGTGCGCCACGGCAAACGTCACCTCTGGCACGTTGCGTCGCAGAAACTCGGCCGCCTCATCGAGATCGGAGATGCGAGGCGATACGAAGAAGCTCTGCCCGCCGCGATACTTCTCGCGCAGCAGCGCCTCACGCACGGTGAGCGTATCGAACGCAGTCACATAGGTCCGCACGGCCATACGATCGATGGGCGGCGTCGTTATCAAGCTCATCTCGCGAACGCCAGCGAGCGCCAGCTGCAACGTACGCGGGATTGGCGTCGCCGAAAGCGTCAGCGCATGCACTTCAGCGCGCAAATCTTTCAGCCGCTCTTTGTGCTTCACGCCGAAGTGCTGCTCTTCGTCTATGATCATCAAGCCGAGGTCAGAGAACTTGATGGTCTTGGAAATCAGCGCGTGCGTTCCGATCACGATCTCAATCGTGCCGTCGGCCAAACCTGCCTTGGTTTCGTTCGCGTCCTTCGCCGTCACCAAGCGCGAAAGCTGACGGACACGTACCGGCAGGCCACGGAAGCGCTCCGAGAACGTGCGGAAGTGTTGTCGGCAGAGCAAAGTCGTCGGCGCCACCACCGCAACTTGCTTGCCCGTCATCGCGACCAAAAACGCAGCCCGCAGCGCGACTTCAGTCTTGCCGAAGCCGACGTCACCGCAGATGAGGCGATCCATTGGCCGCCCCGCCGCCAGATCGCCGACCACGTCGTCGATCGCGGCAAGCTGATCGTCGGTCTCTTCGTACGGAAATCGCGCGCAGAACTCGTCCCACAGACCTTCGGGCGGCGCGACAGGCTCGGCCGTGCGCGTCGCCCGCATCGCGGCGATGCGCAGGAGTTCTTCGGCCATGTCGCGCAAACGCTGCTTTGCGCGCGCTTTGCGGCTTTGCCAGGCAACACCGCCAAGCTTGTCTAGCTGAGCTTCCGCATCCTCCGCGCCATAGCGCGATACGAGTTCAATGTTCTCGACCGGCAGATACAATTTATCGCCGCCCGCATACGTCAGGTCTAAGCAGTCATGCGGCGCGCCGGCGACGTCGAGCGTCTTCAACCCTTCGTAGCGGCCGACGCCGTGATCTTGGTGGACTATGAGATCGCCTTGGCTCATCGCTGCGGCTTCGGCGATAACGCTGGAAGCCTTGCGCCGCTTGCGCGGGCGCGCGAGGCGATCGCCTAGAATGTCTTGCTCCGCGATCAGCGCGAATTGTTCGGTCTCAAAACCGTGCTCGATCGGCAGCACCGCAAGCGCGTGTGCGCCTCTTGGCAGCGCCGAAGCATGCCGCCACGAGTCGCTACGGACCACCGCTTCCACGCCGTGATCACTCAGCACCCCAGCTAGACGTTCAGCCGAGCCATCTGACCAAGCGGCCACCACGACGCGCCTCTTGGCCTTTGTCAGCGCCTCAATGTGTTTCGCGGCGACCTCGAACACGTTCACGTCCGTCGTCTGCCGCTCTGGTGCGAAGTCGCGCCCGGGCCTGGCGCCGAGGTCGAGCTGCTTCTTCGCGTCGCTATCGAAATGGGTGAAGCGGCGGACGGCGCGGGTGGTCAACGCAGCGTTCAGCGCGCTTTCGCTGAGATACAGCAAATCCGGCTCGGGGGCGCGGAAGATCGCGCCGCCACGAGGGATGGGCGCCGTCTTGCGCGAGTCGTAGTGATCGCGAGCCGTCGCCACGCGATCCTTGATCGCTTCCTCCGCCAGCGCATCGAACGCCACGAGCGCCGTCTCGCCCACATAGTCGAACACGGTCTCCAGCCGCTCATAGAAGAACGGCAAGAACTGCTCGACGCCTTGCCTCCGGATACGCGCGCTTACGCTGTCATAGAGCGGATCGCTCACCGCGCCGAACGCTTGCGTGAAACGACGACGGAATTGGAGGACAGTCAGCTCGTCCAACAGCACTTCGCTCACCGGCGTGAGCAAGGCTGTCTTAAACTTCGCCTTCGAAATCTGCGTTTCGGGATCGAAGCAGCGGATCGTCTCCAGCGTGTCGCCGAAGAAATCGAACCGGTAAGGCTCTGCCGCACCTGGTGGAAACACATCGATCAAGCCACCGCGCACCGCAAACTCACCCGGCGCCCGCACCGTTGATGCCCGCGAATAGCCGTTGACGACGAGGTAGATCTCCAGCTGCTCCATCGATGTCTCAGCGCCCGCAGTCGCCGCGAACGAACCTTGCGCCAAACGCTGGCGCGGTGGCACGCGCTGCGCGAGTGCGGAAGCCGTCGCCACGACCAGCAACGGCGCGTCCTTGTCCGAACGCCGCGCAAGCTGCGTCAGCGCCGCGCAGCGTTGCGCAGCAACCGCTGCCGCAGGCGAGATCCGATCATACGGCAGCGTGTCCCACGCCGGCAGACGCAGCGTCTCAAGCTCCGGCGTGAAGAACTTCGCCGCCGCTTCGAATTGCGAAGCACGCGTCTCATCCCGCGCCACGAACAACGTCACCCCGCCGCGCAGCCGCGCCGCTTCCGCGATCCCCGCCGCATCCACGCCCTCGGGCGCGCCAGACACCACCAGCGCGTCTTTCGACTTCGCCAGCGTTTCAATCAGCTTTTGTGGAAGGGCTGGGTCTTTCATCAGTCCGGTTTGGTGCTCAGCTCGAAACGGAACGCGCGAATCGACGCCAACACCGGCGTGTCGTGTTCACGCGGTGCGGGCGCCTGTTCTGTCACCCACTCGTAGACCTCCTGATCCGGCGCATCGAGCAGGCGTTCGAACGCGTCCAACCCGGTTTCGTCGAGATCGGCAAGGCGCCGGTCGGCGAAACCACCCAGAATCAGGTCAATCTCCCGAAATCCCCGTCGCCACGCGCGGAATTTTAGCTTCTTGCGGCGGTCGTCCATGAGCCCTGGGAAGATAGGCAAAACGCGAGGGGGCCGCGCTATAACACCATATGGGTCGCCATGTCAGCGCCGCCAGAGCCAGCAATGAACGACGCCGTCCCTTCCCCCGCGAAAGCTGTGCAGGACGCCCTTCTGGCGCCCGTGCGCACGCTGAAGGGCGCGCGGAAGGACACGATCGACCTGATCGCGAAGGTCACGGGCGGGCGACTCGTCCGCGACCTCGTGTTTCTGCCGCCGAACAGCGCCATCGATCGGCGGCTGCGCGTGCCGATCGCGGAGACCGACGAGGGCGACATCGCCACCATCGAAGCCGAAGTCGATGGCCACATGCCGGGTTACAAGAACCTGCCTTATCGCATCCGCCTACGTGACGAGACTGGGTTTCTCACCGTCGCGTACTTCCGCGGCAACGAGGAAATGCTGAAGCGCATGTGGCCAATCGGCCAAACGCGGCTCGTGAGCGGTGAGATCAAGATGTACGACGGCATGCGCCAGATGCTGCATCCCGATCACGTCGTCGACCCGGCGAAGGGCGAAGCGCCGCCGGCGGTGGAGCCGGTCTATCCGCTGACCCAGGGGCTCGCCGGGCGCACACTTGCCCGCACGCTGCTTGCGGCGCTCGATACTGTGCCGGAAGCGCCCGAGTGGCTCGAACCGTCCACAGTAAAGGCGCACGATTGGCCGGACTTCCGCACAGCGCTAGAACACATCCATCGGCCCGCTTCGCCGGACGACGTTCTGCCGCAAAGCGCGTTCCGTACACGGCTTGCCTACGACGAACTGTTCGCGCGCCAATGCGCGCTGCGCTTGCGCCGTCAGCATCGCCGAAAAGAGCCAGGCCGCGCGGTTCTCGGTGACGGCAAGCTCTCGAACAAAATCGTCGAGAGCCTTCCGTTCGCGCCAACAGGCGCCCAGCGCCGCTCGGTGAACGAAATCTACGCCGACATGAGCGAACCAGCGCCAATGCTCCGCTTACTTCAAGGCGATGTCGGCTCAGGAAAGACGCTAGTCGCGGCGCTGGCCATGGCGCGTACCGCGGAAGCCGGTTTGCAAAGCGCTATGATGGCCCCGACCGATCTGCTCGCCCGCCAGCACGGTGCGACGCTAGAACCTCTCCTTGCCTCCGCTGGCATCAAAATGGCTGTGCTCACCGGCCGAGATAAAGCGAAGGATCGCAAAATCATCCTAGATCGCCTCGCCAGCGGCGACATCCATGTTGTCGTAGGCACCCATGCGCTCTTCCAGGACGACGTCACCTTCAAAGACCTGGGCCTCATCGTCATCGACGAGCAGCATCGCTTCGGCGTCTCGGACCGAATGCGTATGGTCGCCAAAGGCTTCGCGCCGCACGTGCTGGTGATGAGCGCCACGCCTATCCCACGCACGCTGGCGCTCTCGATCCATGGCGACATGGATCTCTCCGTGCTCGACGAGAAGCCGCCCGGCCGCCAACCTATCAAAACCGCCACGATGCCGACGTCGCGCCTCAACGAAGTGATCGAAGCGATTGGCGACGCGGCGAAACGCGGCGAGCGCGCCTATTGGGTTTGCCCGCTGATTGAAGAGAGCGAAGCCGTCGACCTTCCCGCCGTGCTCGATCGGCATAAGGAGTTGCAGGCGTATTTCGGCAAAGGTGTCGAGATCGTCCACGGTCAGATGAGCGCCACCGCTCGGGAAGCCGCTATGGATCGCTTCCGCTCAGGCGAGTCCTTCCTGATGGTGGCGACGACTGTGATCGAAGTCGGCGTCAACGTGCCGGAAGCGACAATCATGGTGATCGAGCAAGCAGAGCGCTTTGGTTTGGCCCAGCTTCACCAGCTCCGCGGCCGCGTCGGCCGTGGCGACAAACAAGGCTCGTGCGTGCTGCTCTGGAAACCGCCGCTCGGCGAAAGCGCCAAGAACCGCCTCGACGCCATCCGCCGCCACGATGACGGCTTCGCCATCGCCGAGATCGACTTCAAGCTCCGTGGCGCTGGCGATGTGCTCGGCACCCAGCAATCCGGGCTGCCGCCATTCCGCCTGGTCTCTCCCGAAGCCCACGCCGACATGCTGGGCGCGGCTGACAAGGAAGCGCGGCTCTCAGTCGAACGCGACCCAGACCTCAAAGACACGCGAGGCGAGGCCATTCGCCTCGTGCTTTCCCTTTTTGGCTATGCCGAAGCCGCCGAAATGGCGCGCTCTGGCTAGGGCGCTTGCAATTTCGCGCCACCTCCGCTTCTTGCGGCCAATTCAATGTCCGCCAATCCCCCCATCTCCTGCTACATCCGCGCCAAGAACGAAGAGCGCCTCATCGCCGAGGTGATCACCGCTGCGCGCCAGATCGCCGACGAAGTGGTGGTGATTGATAGCGGCTCAACGGATAAGACGATCCCTCTGAGCGAAGCCGCCGGCGCCCGCGTGGTGCCATCACCATGGCTCGGCGGCGGCAAGCAGAAGCGGCTGGGCGAAGACGCTACCAAGCACAACTGGCTACTCGATCTCGACGCCGACGAAATCGTCACGCCGGAGCTCGCCGAAGAAATCCGCGCGCTCTTCGCCGACGGCAAACAGCCGCCATGCGCCGTCTACACATTCGAACTCGTCACCAAGCCGCCGGTCGGCGAGCCGTGGTGGAATGCAAGCGTCGTGAAGCGCAATCGCTTCTACGATCGCCGCCAAATCCGCGCACGCGACCACGCTGGCTGGGATCAGCTCGAAATTCCACCGGGCATGAAGGTCGGCAAGTTCAAAAACAAGATCCTGCACGTGTCGTTCACGGGGCTCGAACAGCTGCAGGACAAGTTCAACAAGACCTCGTCCTCGCGCGCCAAGAACGCTGACCTCAAATCACTTTGGTACGTGCTGTTGCGGCTTCTCTTCGCGCGCCCGTTTTACTTTCTGAACCACTACATCCGACGCGGGCTCTGGCGTGAAGGCTGGTACGGCTTCGCCGTGGCCAACATCGCCGCGCACGGCCGTTGGCTGAAAGACGCGAAAATGTTGGAAATCTACCTCCGCCGCCGCGATGAAGCGAAAGCGCGCCGCTAGCACACCCAACTCACCCGGATGGGTCATCCACTATCTGATTTGAGGCGTATTCGGAACTGACGGCGCGCTGCAGCGCTTTTATCCACCGATTTCGTACCTTACATTGGACACCCATGCCCGATCAGAGCGCCACACCGCCGACTCCCGTTCGCGCCACCTCGACTACCGTGGCGGGGCTGAACGCACCGGCCAGCGCCAAAGCCATCCTGTTGGCGATGCTTCAGCTCAAGAACGGAGCGGCGCTGATCACGCTGCCGGATGGGCGCGTGCTCTCGTTCGGCGACGGCCAAGGCCCGAGCGTGGACTTCCAGATCAACGACTATCGCTTCGCCCGTCGCGTGCTGACGAGCGGCGATATCGGTTTGGCCGAAGGCCTTATGGCGGGCGATTGGGAGACCAGCGATCTCTCTGCCCTGCTGACCATGCTCGCCTCGAACGTAGAGCGTTTCATGCGGCTGCTTGAGGGCGGCCCGATCGGCAAGGCGGTGCACTGGATCCGCCACCTTTCCAACGCGAACACCAAGAACGGCTCGCGCCGCAACATCCTGGCCCACTACGATCTCGGCAATGAGTTCTACGAGGCCTGGCTCGATCCTTCGATGACCTATTCATCGGCAATCTTCGACGCCAAGGTACGTGATCTCGAAAGCGCGCAGCGCGAGAAATATCGCGCACTGGCTGAACACCTCGAACTGAAGCCCGGCGACCACGTGCTTGAAATCGGCTGCGGCTGGGGCGGTTTCGCTGAGTTCGCCGCGCGCGAATACGGCGCGAAAGTCACCGGCATCACCATCAGTGACGAACAGCTCGCTTATGCGCGTGCGCGTATGGAGCGCGCTGGCCTTTCAGATCGCGTCGAAATCCGCCGTCAGGACTACCGCGACGTCGAAGGCCAATTTGACAAGGTCGCGTCGATCGAGATGTTCGAGGCGGTGGGCGAGAAATACTGGCCGGCCTATTTCGGCAAGATCGCCGACGTACTGAAGCCTGGCGGCAAAGCCGGGTTACAGATTATCACAATCAAAGACGATCTCTTCGAAGGCTATCGCAAGCGCGCGGACTTCATTCAGCGCTACGTTTTCCCGGGCGGCATGCTGGCGAGCGTTGGTCGGTTGAAGGAAGAGACCGCCAAAGTCGGCCTCATTTGGAGCAAAGCGGACGCTTTCGGGCAGTCATACGCTGAAACGCTGGCCGAGTGGGCGCGCCGCTTTAAAGCCAAGTGGACGGATATCCGCGCCATGGGCTTCGACGAGCGCTTCAAGCAGCTTTGGCTTTTCTACCTGAGCTATTGCGAAGCCGGCTTCCGGACAGGCCGCACCAATGTCGTGCAGCTGGAACTCGCCAAGCCCGCTTGACGGTTGAAGCCGCCAGCGCGTCCGCCTAGCGTCCGCGGATGACCGATCCCCTCGTCTCACCCGCCTGGCTGGCTGAGCGCATCGACGCGCCCGACATCCGCGTCATCGACGCGACCTGGTTCATGCCGAACGATCCGCGTGACGCGAAAGCGCTCTACGCTGAGCGCCGCATTCCGGGCGCGATCTTCTTCGACATCGACGAAATCGCCGACACCAGCGTCGATCTCCCCCACATGCTGCCGTCGCCCGAAAAATTTGCGTCGCGCATGAAGAAGCTCGGCATCGGCGACGGGACGCGCATCGTGATCTACGACAATCACGGGCTGATGTCGGCCGCACGCGTCTGGTGGACCTTCCGCGTCTTCGGCCACGAAGACGTCACCGTGCTTGATGGCGGATTCCCGGCCTGGGAACGCGCAGGCCATCCGATCGAGACTGACGACCCGCGCCCGCGCATGGAGCGCCACTTCACCGTCCAACTGCGTAGCGATCTCGTCCGCACGCTCGCCGACGTTCAGCGCGCCATCGATGGTGGCGGCAAAACGCCGATCCTCGACGCTCGCGCGGCGCCACGCTTCCGTGGCGAAGCGCCGGAGCCACGCGCTGGTTTGAAGAGTGGACACATGCCCGGCGCGCTCAATGTCCCGTTCGGCGCGTTGCTCACTGCGGATGGCACGATGAAGCCGAATGACGAACTGAAGCGGCTATTCGACGACGAAGGTTTGAAGGGCAACGCCGCCCCGATCTGCAGCTGCGGCTCGGGCATCACCGCCGCCGTCATCGCGCTCGCCCTGGCCCGCACCGGTCGCTGGGACGCGGCCGTCTATGACGGCTCCTGGGCCGAATGGGGCAGCCGCGCCGACACTGCCGTGGTGACCGGCGCATAGCCAGCGATCGCCAAGGCGACACCCGCGAGCGCAATTGCTGTCAGCGCGAACGTCCATTCGAACAGGCTCGGCTCACCCAGCAGCCGCGGCGCATGCACCAGCGGCAGCCACGACAGGTACATGACAGCCACCGCCCCGGCCGCCGACGCAACGCCACGGTCAAGCACACAAGCAAGCCCGGCGAGAACGCTGCCGCCGCCCGTGAGCCAGGGCCAGTAGCTCGCGCCCGGGATCCACTCCGGAATGAGCGACCCAATTGCCTCGCGATGCATCAGATGGATCACGCCGAACAGGATCAGCATGGCGCCGAATGCGACGCGTAGGATTGGCCAGATACGCGTCTCATCCCAACGCCAGAGCGCAAACGCGAGAAACGCCGCCGTCTCCGCAACCGGCACGTAGCCAAGCAGATCGTCTGGCGATCCCAGCGCAGCGATCGTCGCAAGCACACACGCCGCGACCCAACTCAGCGCAAGCAACAGTGCGCCGATGCGCGGCAGCGCCAACGTCGCAACTGCCGACAAAGCGAGAAGCACGCCACTCCCGCGGACTAACCACTCCACGCTCGCATCCGGAAAAGCATGTAAGCCAGACAACGGATCGCCGTAGGTCGCCTCCAGCACGCCGAGAGCGAGCATCGCCGAAAGACAAATCCAAACGCCCGCGCGCTTCACCCACAGCATGCTGATCTCCCAGCATCAGCATGGGTCGTCGCAAGCACATCGGCTCGCCTGTTTCGGACTCCGAAGGTGCTAGGTGAAAGCGACCACGACTGTGCCGCTGATCAATGCCTCGCCCCCACGAGGACCGACCGCAAAACTGTACTGACGTCCGCCGCCCGTTCCGGCGAGCAACGTCGCCTCCACGCTGAGCGGCCCGTCGATGCCGTCGAGAAAGTCGGCCGTCCACCTAACATCAGACAGCACGGCGATCGCGCCGCTCTGAATGGCGCCACCGCCGTCCGCTGATCCCAGCGCCGCGTGCAGGGCCATCGCTTGCGCGGCGTACTCAATCCCCGCCGACGCCGGCAGCCCTTGCCCATTGCGCAGCGGGTTTGCCCCGTCTCTGTGATTGTCGGCTTCGCAACGAACGGTGGTCTCGTCGCAGGCCACGACGCGCGCCAGCAAGCACATCTCACCCGCGTGGGGGATGAGGTGCTCAAAATCTGTGCGATGAAGCGGAAGCGATGCCCTCACCATATCCCTCGGCTTGCCAACGGCATGGGCGATCCATAATCGGTCCCGCCATGGAGAGCGAGGGCAAGCCCCTTTCGGTACCGGTCGAGCACCCGGCATTGCCCGGCCATTTCCCGGGTCAGCCGATTGTGCCGGGCGTCGTGATTCTCGACCTGTTGGTCGAGGAATGGCGCAAACGGCGCCCGGATGCGCCGCTGCGCGGTCTGCGCAAGATGAAGTTTATCTCCATGCTCGCTCCGGGACAGGAATTCGCGGTTAGTTGGGGCGAAGTCCGCGACGGCAAGGTGACATTCACTGCAGAAAGTGGCGGTAAGTCCTTGGCGACAGGGCAGTTCGTGCTGGCATGAACACACTGGCTGACTAGCGTCAGGGGTGAGGCAGGTGCGCGCCTTGCCCCATCGGGCGAAAAATGTTGGATTTGGCGCGGGTAGCAGGGGGTGTCGCGCGAATGCGCAGGGTTTTGGTTCTCTATTTCTCTCAGACGGGCCAGCTCCACGACATCGTGCGTTCAACGGTGGCGCCGATGGAGCGCAACCCTGAGTTTGAGGTGGATACGGTCGAGCTGAAGCCCAGCAAGCCCTACCCCTTCCCGTGGCCGTTCTTCCGGTTCTTCAACACCTTCCCTGAGTGCATCTACGAAGACACTGAGGTGATCGAGCCGGCGGATCTCGACGCCGAGAAGCAATACGACCTCATCATCGTCGCTTATACGGTTTGGTTCCTGCAGCCAGCGCTGCCCGTTCTTGGTTTCCTCAAATCCGAGAAGGCGAAGCGCGTCTTCGCAGGCAAGCCTGTCATCACGCTCATCGGCTGCCGCAACATGTGGCTGATGGCGCAAGAGCGCATGAAGGAATTGCTGACCGGTCTCGGCGCACGGCTCATCGACAACATCGTACTGACCGACACTTCACACAGCGCGTTCACGTTCTACTCGACGCCGATGTGGATGCTGTTCGGCAAGCGCGGCCCGTTCTTCAACGGCTGGATTCCGCGCGCGGGCATTTCGCAAGCGGACATCGATGGCGCCGAGCGCTTTGGTCGCGCGATCGCCGCGCAGTTGCCGAACCGCGACGCCAAGGATGATCGCCCGATGCTCACCGGCTTGGGCGCTGTGCACGTGCGCGAGGGCCTCATTGAATCCGAGAAGACCATCAAGCGCAGCTTCCGACTTTGGGGCGCATTGCTTCGCTCACTTGGCAAGCCCGACGCGCTCGCCCGGCAGTTCGTTATCCTTCTCTACTTCCTCTTCCTCTTCTTGGTGATCATCACGGTCGTGCCGATCCTTGCAGTCATCAAGATGATCCTCAAACCGCTGGCGAAGGCGAGCATCGCCAAGCAGCGTGAGTATTTCGCCGCCCCCTCGGGCGAATCGTCCCAATTGCTCGAGCGGGGAGCATGATGAAAACCGTTTATATCACGCAGACGTCGTCTTACTTGCCCAATGCGCCCGTCGGAAACGACGACATGGAGCGCGTTCTGGGCCAAGCCGGACATCGCCCATCGCGTGCGCGCCGCACCGTGTTGCGCAGCAACGGCATCAAAACGCGCCACTACGCCATTGATCCCGTAACGCTTGAGCCAACGCATTCGAACGCACAGCTCGCGGCTGAAGCCGTGAAGAAGCTCGGCCAGCAATACGAACTGAACAAGGTCGGTGTGCTCGCGTGCGGCACCTCGATCCCGGACCAGATCGTCCCGGGCCACGGCGTCATGGTGCACGGCGAGCTTGAGCTGCCGGAAACCGAAGTCGTGTCCACGAGCGGCGTCTGCATCAGCGGCGCGGCCGCCTTGAAGTACGCCTACTTCGCGGTCGGGTCTGGCCAGGCCGAGAGCGCCATCTCCACGGGCTCCGAACTCTCGTCGGCCGTCTTCGGTGCGAAGAACTACACGGCGGAAGTCGAGCACAAGGTCGATGCGCTCGAAGACAACGCCGAACTCGCCTTCGAAAAAGACTTCCTGCGTTGGATGCTTTCCGACGGCGCCGGCGCTGCGCTGCTTGAGAGCGAGCCTCGCCCGGGCATGCTCAATCTCCGCCTCGATTGGATCGAGATCCAATCCTATGCCGGCGAGATGGAAACCTGCATGTACGCGGGTGCTGTGAAGAACGAAGACGGCAGCCTCAAGGGGTGGGCGCGCTTCGATGGCGATCAGCGTGCGTATGAGTCCGTGATGGCGGTGAAGCAGGACGTGCGCCTGCTCAACGAGAACATCATGCATTATGCGGCCGAGAAGCCGCTCGCCTACTCCGCCAAGAAGCACAAGCTGAAGCCGGAAGATGTCGATCACTTCCTGCCGCACTATTCGTCTGAGTTCTTCCGCCCGCGCTTGTTCGAAGCGATGGCGAAGATCGGCTTCAACGTGCCCTACGAGCGCTGGTTCACGAACCTGACGACGCGCGGCAATACGGGCGCTGCCTCGATCTACATCATGCTCGACGAACTGGTGAAAAGCGGCCGCGTAACGCCAGGCCAGCGCATCCTCTGCTGGGTGCCGGAGAGCGGACGCTTCAGCGGCTGCTTCTTCCTCGTCACGGCAGTACAAGGTTGAGATGAAGACCGAGGAAGTCCCGCAAGAGACGGCCAAAACGTACGGCGGCGTCAAGAAGCTGCTCTACGCAGTCGACGACAAGGGTGAGTACACCGGCGTGAACTCGGCCGGCTGGGAAGTCGAGACCTACGTGACCATGGCAGCGGTCGACGAGATCGTCCGCCTGCGCAACGAGGCACTCGAACGCGCCCGCGCCGGCAAAACGTCGCCGCTCGAATTTCACATGTTCGACCGGCGCATGGAGCTAGCGACGCTCGCCGCTACCAGCGGCTTCTGGACCTGGCGCGTTAAGCGCCACTTCAAGCCAGAGGTCTTCGCGAAGCTCGATGAGAAGATCCTCTCGCGCTACGCGGAGTGCATGGGCATCACTGTCGACCAGTTACGTAGCCTGCCGGATGTTTGACACCGTCACATCATTCCAGCATCGCCAATCGGCGCATTGCGAAACGGGTGTCGTCTCTAACTTGCTGACGCACCAAGGCTTGCCGATGGACGAGCCGATGGCGTTCGGCCTCTCCGCGTCGCTCACCTTCGCTTACATGCCCATGCTGAAGATGGGGGGCATGCCCGTGATTGCCTATCGGATGTTTCCGGGCAGCGTGATCCGCGGCGTCGAGAAGCGCCTCAAGATGAAGTGGGTGCGCCGCCAGTTCACCGATCCGAAGGAAGGCGAACGCGCGCTCGACGCCGAGCTAGATGCGGGCCGTCCGGTGGGCCTACAGACTTGCATCTATTGGCTTCCGTACTTTCCGGAAGACATGCGCTTCCACTTCAACTCGCACAATCTCGTCGTCTATGGCCGCGATGGCGACGACTACCTGATCAGCGATCCGGTTTTCGAACAAACGACACGCTGCGATCGCGCGTCGTTGACGAAGGCACGCTTCGCCAAGGGCGACATGGAGGCCAAGGGCCTCATGTACTATCCCGCGCAAACGCCGGCGCACATTGATTACGCCACAGCCCTACCCTCAGCCATCCGCTGGAACAGCATCACCATGCAAGCGCCGGTGCCGATCGCGGGGATCAAGGGCATTCGCTTCCTCGGCCGCCAAATCGTGAAGCTCTCCCAAGGGCCAGAGCGCGAGAAGTATCTGCCGCTCTATCTCGGCCACATCGTGCGCATGCAGGAAGAAATCGGCACTGGCGGCGCGGGCTTCCGCTTCCTCTATGCGTCGTTCCTTCAGGAAGCAGCTCAGCACCTCGACAAGCCGATGTTGCGCAGCGTGGCGAAAGAACTGACCGACGCCGGCGATGAGTGGCGGCGCTTTGCATTGCTGGCCACGAAGATGTGCCGCGGCCGCGCCGAGATGAATCCGGCGCTGCTCGAGAAGACGCTGAATGATATCGCCGACCGTGAACTCGCGGTCTGGAAACAGCTTCGGACTATTTAGCCGTTTCGCGCTCTGCGCTCTCGACGCCAGCCGTCACTTCGACATTCAGCTCTTTGGGATGCTTGTTAGCGACGTCACGCTTTCCAAGCCGCCCCTTCGCCGTGCGCCGCGCGCCGCGCGCTTCGACAACGCCGACCGCCTTACCGAGCCCATGCAGCGGCATGTTCACATAAAGGCACTCGAACTGCCCCTGCTTGACCACGTACGTCTCGTGCCACGTACCAACGTCGCCATTCAGGCCGACATCACGATTGAGCTTGCGCCACGCTGGAAGATGCTGCCGCTCCGGGTCGGTTGCCCAAGCATGCAGCTTCTCGAACGAACGCCAGTACTGGACGACCATCATCTCTCGGAAGCCGACATGGTTGCGGTAGTGCAGCAGGCCGAGCTCGGGATCCTTCGCCAGCTCATGATTCATCCGCGGCATCGCGATGAACACGGGCAGCCACTTCCAGACCTTCCAAAACTTGTTGATGCGCATGCCGGTCAGCAGGACGACGAAGTCGCCCTCGATGTCGGCCGTCATGTAGTTCGTTAGCACTCGTGACATGTGCCCCCCGGCCTGTTCACGTTTAGCGCCTCGCCAGCATCACCGCGAGCCGTCCGTCAGGATCAGCGTTGATGTGAAGCACGGCTGACGCGCCGTCTGCCTCACTCCGCAGAAATGCGCTCACGAGAGCGCCGCTCAGGCAGTCATAATAGCCGCGCCCGGCGCGGTAGTTGAAGGCCTTCCGGAGGCCTAGTTCACGTCGAATTGCAGCCGCCTCGCCATCGGCGAGAAATTGCCCTTGGGAGAATGCGGTACTGTCAGCGCCAACGCCCTGCCGACCGAACCAGGCGGCGAGATCGCCCAAACTGGTGAAAAACTCCACGCCCCCAACTGAACCCATGGCGTCCGGCGCTCTAGAGGCCTCCAGCCACAACCAATGGCTCGCTTCCGCAACGGCCGCATCCGGCGCCAAGCTCAGGCGCTGGCGATGGAGAGCGAGCGGGTCGGTCGCAATCTCAATGCACCCCACCAGGGCCGAGCGAACAATGCCCGCGCGCATTTCCAACAAAGCCAGATCGAGCGCGGTCTCAAACCCGAAGCTTCCGCCGCCGACAAAGCAGCTGCGTCCGTGCAACTCGAAGTGGCGGGCCACGTAGTAGCAAGCCGCGTTGCTCACAGTGTTGATGAAGCTCAGCGGCTTCGGTGCATGGCCATCGCGGAAAAGCTCTTGCATCACCTCTATGGTCACTTCGAGGTCGCCACGCCGTGACGTGAGATAGACCGCCGTCTCAGGCGGCAGTGTTGCGCCACCAACGCACTTGGCGGCGCCAATCAAACCCAACTGGATAAACCGTCCAACGCGCCGCACCGGCTTACCGGTGACGTCCTTCACCAGCGTACGAAGATCAGGCGGCGTGTCCGCCACCTCTTCGTAGTAGTCGCCCGCAGCGCGGATGGAGATGTCAGCCTTCGACATTCGCCACCACGAGAGATGTGTTGTTTCCGCCAAAGCCGAAATAGTTGAGCATGAACACGCCAGGCTCGATCGGTTGCGGCGCCTGCGCCAGCGTTATGTCGAGATCGCTCGGCTCCGCGCAGATGCCAGGCGCCGCCGGAAAGTAGCCGCGCTCCAAGAGCCCCGTAAGCAAGATGAGCTCGTTCAGCCCGCACGCGCCGAACGTGTGGCCAATGAACGGCTTCAGCGCGCACAGTTGCGGGAGTTGTGGAAACACCTGCCGCATGCCCGCAGCTTCGGCCTCATCGTTCAAGAGACTCGCCGTTCCGTGCGCCTTGATGCCGTTAATCTCGCTCGCCTTCGTTCCTGATGCTTCGAGCGCCATCTTGATGACACCCGAAACCGTGGTGCCGTCCGGATTCGCCGTCGACATCCCGAAGATGTCGCAGAGATTCGCACTGCCACGCAGGTGAAACCGCGCCCCGTTACGCTTCTGACCTACAACAAGCGCCGAGCAACCTTCGCCAAGGACGATGCCACCGCGACCCTTGTCGAACGGACGCATGCCATTTGGCGCAAGCAATGCGAGACCGTGGAAGCCCAGCGCCGTGATGATGTTGAACGTCTCAACGCCCATCACCAAAGCAAACTTGGCGCGCCCGCTCTTCACAAGCGCATCGGCGTAGACAAGCGCGTTCGCGCTCGCCGTGCACGCCGTTGAAATCGTGTAGTCGGCACCAGCCAGATTGAAGCGCCGGCGAATGCGGTCGGCCATCTCACCGAGGCTGCTATTCGCCATGAGCGGGTGTGCATTCGCGCAATCGCGTAAGCCGCGCTGATAGATCGCCTCGGAAGCGGCGATATCTACTGACGAGGACCCCAGCAATAGCACCGTCTCGCGCCGCTGCGCTTCGGTCAGCCCCGCAGCCTCAAGCGCCTCGCTGGCCACGCCTTCTATGACACGCCACAGCCGCTGCTCGACGTCCTCAAGCGGCGCATCGTGCAGCAGCATGACCGGCGCAGGCTCATGCCCTTCGCCCAGTGGCACCTGAATGACCTGCGGCGTTGGCAACGCGCCGAACATCGCATCGATGTTCGCCTTCACGCCGCGGCCAAGGCGGGTGTGAAGGCCGGCGCCGAGGAAATAACTCCTGCTCATGCGCTGCTGCGAGACTCGATAATGAAATCGGCGAGCGCCGAGATGCTCGCGAACGCCTTGCGCCCGTCCGGCCCGCCCTCAATGCGAACCTTGTAGCGCTCCTTGATCGCCAGCGCGATTTGCAGCGCATCGAGCGAATCCAGATCGAACGGCCCGTTCATGAGCGGCGCTTCGGTGTCCATCTCCGATGGCTCGAATTCCTTGTCGCATTCCGTGATGATGAGCTGCTTTAGCTCTTCGACCAGCGCCGCCTTGTCCATCACGTCTGCTCCTGCGGCCGGTACAAAACCCGCGCCAGCGCTAGGGCAAACAGCCCGAACGCCGCCAGCTTTGCAAGCTCCGGCCAAATATCAACGACGCCGCCGTTCCTCAAGAACAGCTCCAAAAACCCGTCTACGCCCCATGACATGGGTGAAAGGTCCGCGATCTGCTGCATCGCTTCCGGCATGACGAATTTCGGCACCATCACCCCACCGATCACCGCCAGAACGATGTTACCCAGCCCCGCCGTCAGCGACGCTTGCTCGGTTGTCTTTGCCGTTACCGCTATGAGGAGCGCGTAGCCGAGCGCGGCCAAGCTCAGTGTCACGGACAGCGCGATCAACGCGAAAACACTTCCGTTCAGCTGTAACGCGTGGCCGCCCAACAGCGGCACCAGATAGACGCCAGCCGCGAGCATCAGCGCGACCTGCAGCTGGTTGATAACGAAGTACGGCGCGAGCTTGCCGAAGAATTGCGTGAACGCGCCGATATTCGTCGTGCGCAAGCGCCGCTGCGCCCCGACCTGGCGCTCGCGAATGAAGCTGTTCGAGAACGGAATCGCGACGAAGAAAAGCGCGAACACCAGCCACGCTGGCACGTTCTGTTGCACCGCCGTCGGCGCCGCCCCGCCCGCCGGTGCATAGGCATAGCTCACCGCGATCCGCCGCTCCGATGCGGCCTCCTCGCCTTCAGGGACCAAATAGCCAATGCGCGTCATCAGTAGCGCTGCGCGTTGACGTTCCACCGCGCCCTGCAGCGCGGCCACGAAGATCAGCTCGGTCTGCTTCGTCGTGTCCGAGGCCGCAGTCACGCGTACCAATGGCTCGGGGTTCTCCGACGCCAGCTCAGCAATCCGCGTTTCGTAGTCGGCGGCAATATCGATCGCGAACGCGTTGGCGCTGCCCCTCAACAGCCGCCGCATGTCGGCGTCGTTCGGCACAGTCTCGGAGCGCCGCACTGAAAACGCCTCATTGGCGGCGAGCCGCGCGTACAAATCTTGCGATTGCGGGCCATCGGCGCGATCAATCACGAGCACGCCGATGCCGCGTCCCGCCCGCGCCTCAAACAAATCCTGCAGCGCCAGCGACATCACCAGGATGAACACCAACGGCAACACGAAGAGCAGCGCCAGCCCGTGCACATCACGCGCCAGCAGGCGCAATTCCTTCACGAAGGACGCAAGCAGTGCAGACCGTCTCATGCCGCCTCGCGCGCGCCGATCATCGCGAGATAAGCTTGCTCCAACCGCGCCGCGCCATAGCGCGCGGTCGCGACCTTCGCGCCAGCGGCCGTCATCGCATTGAGAACACGCGGCAACTCCGTCGCGCTGGCGATTGGCACAGTGAGATGCAGATCGTCCTGCCACGCGGGCTGAAGCGCCACGAGGCTATCGCGCCTGGCAGGCTCGTCGAGCGTCACGATCAGCGCACTCGGAGCATAGCGCTGCAGAAGCTCTTGCTTGCCCCCGATCGCGACGATGCGTCCTTCATCGACGACCATCAGCGCATCGCAGAGCTGCTCCACCTCCTCCATGTAGTGGGAGGTGTAGACGATCGTGACGCCTTGCGCCTTCAAGCCGGCAATGGCGTCAACGATCGCTCGCCGCGACCGCGCATCAATGCCGACAGTCGGCTCGTCCAGATAGAGAATGCGCGGCGCATTCAGCAGCGCGATCGCCAAGTTCAACCGCCGCTTCTCGCCACCCGAATAGGTCTCGGCGCGGCGATCAAGCAACGCGTGAAGCTGGCCAACCGCAACCGCCTCATCGAATTGCTTCCGCCACGTCTTGGCGTCCATCCGATAGACGCCGGCGAAGAACGACAAATTCTGCCGCCCAGTCAGCCCCGGATAGAAAGCCAAATCCTGAGGCGCCAAAGCGCCCATCGCGCGAACCTTAGGAAGGTCGGAACACGCCGAAACGCCGCCCACGCGGATGTCGCCGCCCTGGAGCGCCAGCGCGCCAGTCATCAGCGAGAAGAGCGTGGTCTTGCCGGCGCCATTGGGCCCAAGCAGGCCAAAACAAGCGCCCTGGGCGATCTGGAAGGAAACGCCCTCCAGCGCCTCACGCGCCGCCCCGCGGTAGCGGTAAGTGACGTCGGTGGCTGACAGAAAGGGCGCGCCCGCGGCGCTCTCGGCGCTCACGCGTCAAACCCCGTCCTCTTGCCGGCTTCGTCCGCCACCACACTGCTCCCCGCCGGGTCTTAGCATGTTCGCCCCCAGGCGCGAGGGGCTGGCTGCTATGCTCTCCGCTTCGGTCTAGCCGAGGGCCTTCTTGGCGGCAGCAAACGCCACCACGGCCCGCTCCACTTCCTCGCGGGTATGGGCGGCCGACATTTGCGTCCTGATCCTCGCCTTTCCCTTCGGCACCACCGGGTACGAGAACGCGATCACGTAGACCCCGCGCTTTAGAAGCTCCTCGGCCAACGCAACAGCGGGCTTAGCGTCATAGAGCATGACCGGGATGATCGGGTGCTCGCCCGGCAGCAGATCAAAGCCAGCCGCCTCGAGCCCATTCCGGAAAAGCTCCATGTTCGACTTGAGCTGCTTGCGCAGGTCATCGCCCTTCGCGGCCAGCTCAACCGCCTTGCGCGCGGCTGCCACGATCGGCGGCGGCACGGTGTTGGAGAAGAGGTATGGCCGCGAGCGCTGGCGTAGTAGCTCCACGATGGCGCGCTTGCCGCTCGTGAAACCGCCGCTGGCGCCACCCAGCGCCTTGCCGAGCGTGCTGGTCAGAATGTCGATGCGGCCGATACAATTGCGATACTCGGCCGTCCCGCGCCCGCCTGGGCCGACAATGCCGGTGGAATGTGAGTCGTCGACGTGGACGAGCGCATTGTAGCGCTCCGCTAGGTCGCAAATCTTGTCGAGCGAGGCGATGACGCCATCCATCGAGAACACGCCGTCGGTGGAGATGAGCTTGAAGCGCGCGCCCGCCGCGTCCGCGCCTTTCAGCTGCGCCTCAAGGTCGCCCATGTCGTTATTCTTGTAACGATAACGCTGCGCCTTACAGAGCCGCACGCCGTCGATGATCGAGGCGTGGTTCAGTTCATCCGAGATAACAGCGTCTTCCGCGCCGAGGAGCGTTTCGAACAACCCACCGTTCGCATCGAAGCACGACGGATAGAGGATCGTGTCCTCAAGCTGCAGCCACTTTGAGAGATCGTCCTCCAGCTGCTTGTGCACGGTTTGCGTGCCGCAGATGAAGCGCACCGAGGCCATGCCGTAGCCCCACGTCTCCAGGCCCTCGCGCGCCGCCGTGTTCACGTGTTCGTCTTGCGCCAGCCCCAGATAATTGTTGGCGCACATATTGATGACGGACTTGCCGCCAGTGACCCCGATCTCCGCGCCCTGAGGCGTCGCGATCACGCGCTCTTCTTTGTAGAAGCCCGCGTCGCGAATAGCTTTGATCTCACGCTCAAGGTGCTCTTGGAACGCGCCGTACATGTTCAGCCCTTCACGTCTTCCCAGTTCAAGACGATCTTGCCCGACTTGCCTTCAAGCATCGTCTCGAAGCCCTCTTCGAACTTATGATACGGCAGCCGGTGCGTGACGATCGGCGAAAGATCGAGCCCCGATTGGATGAGCGCCGTCATCTTGTACCAAGTCTCGAAGATTTCGCGCCCATAGATGCCTTTGATCGTCAGCATGTTGAAAACGACCTTATTCCAGTCGATCCTCATGTCGCCTGACGGAATGCCGAGCATCGAAATCTTGGCGCCGTGAGACATGTTATCGATCATGTCCGAGAGCGCATTCGGCGCGCCTGACATTTCGAGGCCAACGTCGAACCCCTCGGTCATACCGAGTTCTTTTTGCACGTCGCCCAGCGTTTCCTTCGACACGTTCACCGTGCGCGTCGCGCCGAGCTTCTTCGCCAGCGCCAGGCGATAGTCGTTGATGTCCGTGATTACGACGTGCCGCGCCCCGACATGCTTGGCGATCGCCGCCGCCATCGCGCCGATGGGCCCGGCTCCTGTGATCAGCACGTCTTCGCCGACCATGTCCCATTGCAGCGCTGTATGCGTCGCGTTGCCGAATGGGTCGAAGATCGACGCGATGTCGAGATCGATGCCGTCTGCGTGGTGCCAGACGTTTGCGTTCGGAATGGCGATGTATTCCGCGAAGCATCCCGCGCGATTGACGCCAACCCCACTGGTGTAAGGGCAAAGATGGCGCCGGCCCGCCATACAGTTGCGGCAGCGGCCACACACGATGTGGCCCTCGCCGGAAACGATCATGCCCGGCTTGTAGTCGTTGACGTTGTCGCCAACTTCGACAATCTCGCCAACGAACTCGTGCCCGACGACCATTGGCACCGGAATTGTTTTCTGCGCCCACTCATCCCATTTGTAGATGTGGATGTCGGTGCCGCAGATCGCGGTGCGCTTCACCTTGATCAAAACGTCATTAGGCCCAGCTTTGGGCTCGGGAACATCTTCGAGCCAAAGACCTCGCTCGGCTTTCTTTTTCACCAGCGCCTTCACCGGCGTCTCCTGTTGTTTGGCTCAGTTAGAGCCGTGAAATATCGCCTCGCTCCAGCCCATGCAATGACCTAAGGTCACGCCCGACTTATTCTTCCGAAGCGCGAGTACATGCTTTCTGTTCTAGACCTTTTTCGTATCGGTATCGGCCCTTCAAGCTCACATACATTGGGGCCAATCCGGATCGCCAAGCGCTTCCTCGACGAAAACCGGAATGATTTGGATCGTATTGCGCGGATCGAAGCGGAGCTGCAGGGTTCGCTCGCGCTCACCGGCAAGGGCCACGCGACGCCAAAGGCGGTAATGCTCGGCCTGTGTGGAGTCGAGCCTGAAACGCTCGATTCCGACGAAGCTGATCGCATGGTTGAGCGCATCGCGCAGAGCAAGCGGCTGTCGCTGCTCGCGACGCGCGAGATCGAGTTCGATCCCGAGCGCGACATCGTCTTCGCCTACCATGTGATGCCAGATTTGCATCCCAACGGCATGAAGCTCTCGGCGTTCGATGCGAACGGCGCTCTGCTGGCGGAGCAAACATATTACTCAACCGGCGGCGGTTTCATCGCGACCGAACGGCAGCTGCGCACGCCGGCGAAGAACGACCGCGTCACCAGCACCCATTCAGTGCCCTTCCCGTTCGGATCAGGCGCCGAGCTGCTGGCGCACTGCGCCCGCGAGAACGCCTCGATCGAAGACATCGTCTACGCCAACGAAGACGCGATGCGTCCACGTGCAGAGACCGATGCGCGACTGGATCGCGTGACCGCGGTGATGGCCGCCTGTATCGACCGCGGCCTCGTGCGCGAGGGCGTGTTGCCCGGCGCGCTCAAGGTCACGCGCCGGGCGCCGGCGATCTGGCGCCAACTGCAAGCACATCCGAACGCGAACGAGCCCGAGCGGCTGTTCGATTGGCTCAACGTCTATGCAATGGCCGTCAACGAAGAGAACGCCGCCGGCGGCCAAGTCGTAACGGCGCCGACGAATGGCGCGGCCGGCATCTTGCCGTCGATCCTTCGCCACTACTGCCTGAACGGTAACGCGCCTCAACGCGATGCACGGCGCTTCCTGCTCACGGCCGGCGGAATCGGCCTGCTCTACAAGCAGCGCGCTTCGATCTCCGGGGCCGAGATGGGCTGCCAAGGCGAAGTGGGCGTCGCGTGTTCGATGGCCGGAGCCGGCCTCTCAGCCGTCTGGGGAGGCACGCCGCAGCAAGTCGCGAACGCCGCCGAGATCGGCATGGAGCACAATCTTGGCCTCACCTGCGATCCTGTCGGCGGCCTCGTGCAAGTGCCGTGCATTGAGCGCAACGCGGTCGGTTCAGTGAAAGCGGTGAACGCCGCGCGCCTCTCGCTGCACTCCTCCGACCCGAGCAAGGTCTCGCTCGATCAAGTCATCGAGACGATGCGCCAAACCGGCATCGACATGTCGTCGAAGTACAAAGAAACGAGCCAAGGCGGCTTGGCGGTGAACGTCGTCGAGTGCTGAAGCCGGTCGCGTCAGCAACCGGCCCCAGTCATTCACTCTTATTCCGGCGCCGAGCGTTCCGGCGTGTCGCGCGGGCCTGTCCGCGGCGGCGGCGGGCAAGTACCGAACGTGGCCCATTCGCGCCGATACATGCCGCGATCGCGGAAAGCGTTTCTCTCCGCCGTCGAGCGGCGCGACCAAACGTCCGGACGCAAGGTGCACCACGCCGTGAGGCCGCGCGTTCGGGCTAGCGCTTCGTCCGCTTCACGCTTGAAATCGTCGCCCTGAACCGCGGCATAACCTTCTTCCACCATGCGGCGTGCGACGTTGAACTCCTGCCCGTTGCGAACAGCAGTGCAGGTCACCCAGCGTTCATTGCGCTGACGGCGCGTTTCGCCACGCTCTTGCTGCTGCTGAGCGTTCTGGCGCGCGTTCTGCTCTGTCGTTTCCGGCCGGTTGTCCAACGCACACATCACGAATGAACCTTCGATGATGCGCCGCATCGCCAACGTTGCTTCGGCGCCGCAATCTTGGGTGCGCCGGTTGAGCCGGCAGATTTGCCCATCTTGCGGCGCGTTGATGCCACGCAGTCGAACCAGATCGCCGTTCAGCAACAGCGTGTCGCCGTCGTGAACAGTCTCTGAGAGCACCGGGCCCGCATACGCCTGACGTTCCTCGCGTTGGCCAAAGCCCGTGCCGACGATCGCGAGCGCAATGAGGCCGCCAATGATCGCGCCGATCATGCCGGACATCACCGGCCGGATGATTTGCTCCATCATCTGACCTGGGCTGAAAGCGATCAGCGCGAGAATGGCGACAAGAATGGCGAAGAAGACAAATATGTCGAACAGCGAGAGCACGATGCGTGCGACGCTGCCGCCATTGCTCTCCAGCATGCGCGACAACATGCTGTCGTTCGGATTTCCGAAGTGCGCGAAGAAATCGGCGAAGGCGGCGCCAAGCTCCGGATCGCGGGCTGAATCCCCGAGCATGATCCACGCGCCGATAAGCAGCAGGAAGCCGCCGCCCCAGACGGCACCGCGCATCCAGAGGGCCCACTGCCGGGTGCTGACAATGAACAGAACCAGTGCGGCAATCAGCAGCAAAAACGCTAGCGTCGCCATTCCACTCTCCCCCAACTCACGCCCCGCGCCCCGCGAGCGTGCATACCAATCTTACGGCGGCGCGCTGATCGTCCCAAGCGATTCCGAACGGGTGCTTTGAACGATCGACTCATTGCGCGCTCGCGCCAGGTCGATTTCCTCCAGCAGCACTGGCCGCGCCGGCGGCGTCGGTACAGAATCTGCTGATCTGTTGGAGCTAATCGCCTCGATTTGTCGTTTTAACTCAGCGCGATAGGCAAGGATTGCGTAGGCGTTTGGTCCCGGCTCCCGTCGCAGCTGCTCAAGTTCTGCCTGCCTCAGGAAAACCTGTGTTACCGCCACGCCGCCAAAAGCGGCGCCCGCCAGCAACAACAGCACAATCCACACCCGCGCGAGCATGCGCACCAAAAGCGCTGCCCAATTGATACCGGAGTGCGGGGGCGCTGGCCGCGCTTGCGTCACAGGTTCGGCTTCCGGCGTACCATTCATGGCGTACGCCTTGGGACAAATTCGTCGGGCCGCGCGATCTCCGGATTGCACCAAGGATCCTGGCTGGTGAGAGAGCAGGCCGGCGTACTCGCCGCGGACGTGCACCGAAGTGCGGGGTCGCTATCAGTCCTGCGGCGTTCGCCCTGATCGCGTCGCTGCAGCACAAGCTGGGCAATACTGGCGTCCAACGCTTCCCGCTGCGTGGGATCCTCCGTCAGGCGCAGCTGGCGGCGAGCCTCTGACAGCCTGGTATCCAAATCGCCGATGCGTCGATCATAGACTCGCGCGCGAACACGGCGGCAGGTCTCATCCCATTCACGCCGCAGCGCGTCCACGCCATCCGCACCATCGATGAGCGCGTGCGTTTCATTGGTTCTGCGGCGATCGAAATTGTCGGCTTGGATGCGTTCAACGTATTGCACCAAGCCAGACGTCAACGCGTTGATGTCACGCCGTTCCTCTGCGCGGTTTGCTAGCCCGCGCGGCTGGCCGTCCGCATAGATCGGCGAATAGCGCGACTCATCGTGCCCCGGATTCCAGACTGTCCAGGAAGCGATCCCTATGACTACCAGACAAACGGTCAGCAACAACAACCAAGCGAGCAACCCAATTGCGTTGCTCGTGACCGGATCAAGCTGTCCCGGTGGCGGCCCCTGATAGATGATGATGGGGCGATTGGAGTCGCGCAGAACCTCAGGCAATCCGCTGATCGGTTCTTCGTTCTCCGGCATGACCAACCCTCCGCGGCGCGCTTAGCGAGGCGCGCCGCCGCACGGGTCGGGCATGCCCGACAATCTAAAGAACCTACGCGTGTCGTCCGACGCCGCTTCGCGATCGCCATAGTCGAGGCTCGTGCATCGCAGGACGTAGCGCTCGCCGTAGTGCAGCAGATCTTCAAGCGGCATTGTCGCCGGCAAAGACGGATGTACGCCGCTAACCTGGCTGCCCGCTGAAGTGTCTGACAGACCGCGGTTGAAGGCTTGGATAGAACGTGACCAGCTGCGCATGCGGTCGCCACGTTCGCGCTGCCCGCGCCGCAACCAGTACATGCCCTCATAGAGCATCGACTCCGCGCGTTCGTTGCCCTGGCCGGAGGCGGCGCAATAGCCCTCCTCCCGCGTGTTTCCGAACAGCATCTGCGCCATGCATGCCTGCCGGCGGAATTCTGGACGTTGCACGGTGTTGTACGCCTGCGTCGCATAGCCGACCGCGTTGTTGCCGTTTCCACCCGAGGCCGCATTGCCGCGGAGTAGACGGTTCTGCTGCAGCATCGTTTCGCGGCGGCTGAGCAGGTAGAGGCCTTCCGCGCGACCTTCTTGGCCCGAACCGATCGGACGTTCGAAGTAGCGCAGCGCTTGCAGCGCTCTGTTGAACGGCGGCGGATCAAGCTCCCCGTCTGATCCAAGGCGCAGGTAGATATGGCCCAGCGTCAGACGCGCTTCCGAGTTGTTGTAGTTGAGCGAAATCGCACACTGCAGCTCTGCCTCCGCCTCGCGCAAAGCCTGCGGACGCGCGGTGCTGACTTCCGTGATCGTGCGCGCGAATATGTCACCGCTGTTGCGCGGACGGCCGTACGATAGCGGCTCCGCAAAGCGCGTGCGCGCCAACTCAAGATAGATGCGCGACGGCAATTCTGCGCGAGCATTCGCATTCGGCTCGCGTCCCGGGCGGCATTGCGTGTCGGGTCCCGCCATCGCCAGCGCGCGTTGATAGCTGGCGCGTGCACTATCAAACTGGCCTTGCAACACTTGCGCGCGCGCAAGCGTCAACAGGGTCAATGGACGATCCGGCGCCTGGCGCAATTGCTCGACCGCTTGCGCAAGCTGGCGCTGCTGTTCGCCGGAATCCGGCACGCGGCCAACATTGGCGAGGATCGCACAGCCCAAACCCCACCGCGCATCGGCCGCAGCTTGCCCCCCCTGCGGAGATCGGCGCGTGATGGTCTCAAACGCGTAGCGCGCATTTTGGAAGTGACTGCCGGCGTCGGGCGCGAAATTGCCGCTGAAGCAATCGAGGCCGCCAGCTTGGCCAGCGGTGGCTTCGCCCGCGATAGCCGTCAAACCAGGCGTTTCACGCACACCCGCTGCCTTCAGATACGCCACACCCAGCTGAAAGTAGGCACTCAATAATTGGTCTGGCGTTGGACGGTTAGGATAGCCCAGCGAACCGATTTGTTCGGTCGCGCCAATACCGTTGCCGCAATCTATCGGCCCTTGATCGGGACAAGCCGCGCTGATCGCATTGGCGACCGGTCCGAAATAGCTGATTGCGCGCAGGGCGTCTTCGCGTCGCTGCTCGTCGCTCTGCCCTTCGCGTGCGAGAGCATCTTGGCCAAGCGACATGCCAAGCCAATACAGCCACGAACGTCCGCGCCGGATTTCGGACGGCGTGAGCCCCGTTGGATCGGAGGCAGAGCCGAGCAATGCTACATCGTCCTGCACGAACGCACCGCGCAATTGCTCGAATGCGCTTTCACGCCCCGCTTCGCGAAGCTCGGCCAGGGTCAGCATGGCGCGTTGATACGCGACTGCGGGATCGGAAGGTCGCAGCGCCGAGCTCGTCAGAAGATTGCGCGCCGCTTCAAGCCGGCCGTCGGCGCGATATGCGCCAACGAGTTCAAGGCGCGCCGCACGGAGCTCGCGTGTGAACTGACTTTCAAAGTCCTGGCCCGAGTTGACGGCGATTTCGAGTTGGCGGATCGCTTCGTCTTCTTGGCCACGCAAGCGATTGTACGCTCTGCCCGAATAGAAGCGCGCACGCGCCGCCTGTATGCCGCGCGCGCTGGCGCCCACGCCGGCACACGTTTCGGCAATGGCGCGTTGCGCGCCCTCATCGTCCCAGCTTCTCGTTTCGAATGCGCTGCGCGCGAGTTCGCGCGTGCACTCTTCCGGACGCACGCGCTGCTGCGCCTCAGTGTTTGTACTGCTTATGCACAGGCCAATAAGCCCGAGAGCCAAACCTATCGCGAGTTGCCTTCTGGCCATTCTCGCCTCCCCTCACAACCGCACGTCACCCGAGAAACATGGTTAACGCAGCTGCGAAGAAGGTAAAGCTTTCATTGGGTTTCGCGCCCTAGGCGAACCGGGAGCGGGTAACCCGAAAATGCGAGACAGGGCATCAACTTAGCCACCGCGCGCTCGCCTCGGAGCTATGGCGACCCCGGCGTGACTCGAACACGCAACCGGCCGCTTAGAAGGCGGCTGCTC
>CADEDT010000016.1 GCA_902826145.1 uncultured Caulobacteraceae bacterium | reverse complement strand
GGGCAAGCCGATGGCGATGATGGGCGAGGGCGGCTCGATCCCGTTCATGGGCATGCTCGGCGAGAAATTCCCGGCGGCGCAGTTCGTCGTCACGGGTGTGCTCGGGCCGCATTCGAACGCGCACGGGCCGAACGAGTTTCTGCATATCCCGACGGGCAAGCGCGTGACGGAGACGGTCGCGCGCGTGCTTGCGGCGCACGCGCAGAACTAGCCGGCGACTTTCTGGGCGATTGGCGAGACAGTCGCGGTCGGTGCGTTCGCGGCGGGCCGCTTGCGCGCGTAGCGCATCACAGTCGCGGCGAGCATGTCGCGGTCGGCGGGCTTCACGATGTGTTCGGCGGCGCCGAGCGCTAGCGCGTGAGCGCGATCTTCGTTGACGGAGAGCACGACCACCGGAATGTCTTGCGTCTTCGGGTCGTGCTTTAGGCTCTGAAGGACGCGCCAGCCGGAGCGATCCGGCAGGAAGATGTCGAGCAGCACCAGCGCCGGCGCCTTGCTGCGCGCGAGCGCGAGGCCCGCTTCGCCGCCGCCGACGCCTTGCACGGCAAAGCCCGCGCGGGTGAGGGCGCGGGCGGCAAGTTCGCGCGCGTCCGGTTCGTCCTCGATGACGATGACAAGCGGCGCGTCCTCCGCGCCTTGGAGTTCATCGACCTTCGCCGCCGCGCCGAGCGCGATGGAGGCATCCGAGAAATCGGCCGGAACGTGGAGCGTGAAGGCAGCGCCTTCGCCGAGTGCGCTCTTCACCGTGACATTGCCACCCAATAGCTGGGCCAAACGGCGCGTGATGGTGAGGCCAAGGCCGGTGCCGCCATATTGCTGCGTGATAGACGGATCCGCTTGCACGAACGGCTGGAAGAGCCGCGACAGGTGCTCCTTCGACATACCGATGCCCGTGTCGCGCACCGTGACAAAGATCTGGTCGACACCGTTATAGAGTTTGCGGTCGAACTCGACGTCTATCTTGCCGTTCTTGGTGAATTTGGCGGCATTCGAGAGCAAATTGAGTACGCACTGGCGCAGCTTCATCGAGTCGGTATTGGCGTCGCCGCCGATGTGTACGCCGGAGAGCGTGATCGTGTTGCCGTTCTGCTCTGCGAGCGGACGCACGGTTTCGATGAGATCTTCGAGCGTTTCCATTGGATCGAAGCGCGCCGGCGATGCCTCCATGCGGCCGGCTTCGATCTTCGAGAGGTCGAGGATTTCGCCGATCAGCGAGAGCAGATGTTTCGCGGCTGTGAGGATGCGATTCAAGTCTTGGACAGCCGTGTCGTCGCCATTGTCTTCCGCGTCTTCCTGCAGCATCTCGGCGTAGCCGATAATGGCGTTCAGTGGCGTGCGGAGTTCGTGACTCATGTTGGCCAGGAACTGTGACTTGGCGAGGTTGGCGGCGTCGGCTTCGTGGCGCGCATGCGCGAGATCATCCACGCCGCGCTCCAGCGCCAAGCCACGTTCGGCCAGCGTGCCAAGGATGTCGCCGAGCGCGGTGGGCGTGGTGTCGACATTCGTTTGCGCGGCAACAGCGAGCTCATTGTTGAGCGTGCGTAGCGCTTCCGCTTGGATCGCGAGCGCTTCCATCGCGTCCCGCAAAGCGCCGACCTCGACGCTCTCGGCAGCGACGTCTGCTTGGCGCGTTACACAGGTAAGTCGGATCGGCCGTCCGTCCGGCGTGGTGCGTACGAAACCCTGATGGCGGAGGCGAACCGTCGTCCCATCGGCGCGAACGGCGTCGTGCTCCAGCGCGATGCGGCGCACGGCGCCGTGACCGGGCGAGAAGGCCGCGGTAACGAGCGCGCGATCCTGCATAGGCGCGAAGCAAGCGCGCTCGACGACGTCGGCGTACGCGACGGGCCGGCCGACTAGAGCGCCGAGGCGCTGCGCGCCAACCAGGCGGCGCCGTTCGAAGTCGATCTCCCAACCCGCCGAAGCGCTCTCGCCGAAGCTCATATTGAGTTGGCGCACCCATTCGGCGTCTTGCATGCGTGCATGTGAGGCGCGGTGGGCTTGGTTCATCGCTGCGCCGAACACATAGGCGACGACCGCGCCCGCCATGGTCGTTGCGGCGAACGCGCCAAAGCTCACGCTTTGAAACAGAATGGTCAAGCCGAGCAAGGCAAACGGCGCGCACGCGGCCAGCGCATGAATTCGGCCGCGGCGTGCGTTGAATGCGGTATGAACCGCGAGTGCAACGAGCAGAGACGTCGCGATAGCGCCGCTCAGATCCGTATAGGCGTACCACGCCATAGCGGGCGCAACGGCGAGGCTAGCGCTCGTGGCGATGTCGAGAGCAAGTGTGGCCGCAAAAGCTTGCGCGCCAGAAAACGGCTGCATACGCTTAAGCAACGTGCTGCGCGTTGCGTCGACGAGCAGAACGAGGCCCATCCAGATCGCGGCAAGAGCTACGCCCGCGACCGATGCAACGGCAACAGCGACAAGGCCGTAGAGATAATATCGCGCGCGCGTGCTTGAGAAGACTTCAGCTGCGGCGCGCTCGATCGCCGCATGGTTGATGAAGTATTGCACCGCCCACCCCGATGGCTAATTTCCCGGTAACGCTAGCGCAGCTCCGTAAAGCAAGCGTTCGTAACGATGGCGATTGCGTGCCGAATTGAAACGAAGATTGCGCGAAGCGTGGATAAGGTATGAAGCAAACATTGCGCGTGGCGATGCGAGGTAAGAGCTCATGAACTTTCGCTCGGACAACACAGCGCCCGCGGCGCCAGAGATTATCGCGGCGCTAACACGCGTAAACGAAGGCGCAACAGCGGCGTACGGCGAAGACCAATGGTCTCATCGTCTCGATGCAGCGTTCGGCGAAGTGTTTGAGCGCGACGTACGCGTGTTCACAGTCGCGAGCGGCACGGCAGCGAACGCAATCTCAATTGCGAGCTTGACGCCGCCTTGGGGCGCGGTGCTGTGTCACCGCGAAGCACATATCGAGCGCGATGAATGCGGCGCGGCGGAGTTCTATTCCGGCGGCGCGAAGCTGGTGCTGATCGACGGCGCTGCTGCGAAGGTCAGCGCAGTGGCGCTGGAAGAGTGCATCGCGCGCAATACGCGCGATATCCACGCGGTCACGCCGTCGGTGCTCTCAGTCTCGCAAACAACGGAGCGGGGGGCAGTTTATAGGCCGGACGAGATGGCGGCGCTGGGTGAGGTGACCAAGCGGGCTGGTTTGGGTTTTCACGTCGATGGCGCGCGGTTCGGAAACGCAGTGGCGGCGCTGAAATGCAAGCCCGCGGAGATCACTTGGCGCGCCGGCGTCGATCTTCTGTCCTTTGGCGCAACCAAGAATGGGGCGCTCGCGGCGGAGGCTATTGTTTGCTTTGACTTGGAGCTTGCAGAAGAGATTGAGCGCCGGCGCAAACGCAGCGGGCACCTGCTGTCCAAGGGCCGGTTCGTTGCGGCGCAATTGCTCGCGTATCTGGAGGATGGCTTGTGGCTTAAGCGGGCGGAGCGCACGAACGCCTTGGCGAGACAGCTTGGCGAGGCCGCAGGGAAACACGTCTCCGTGCCGGTAGAGTCCAATCAGGTATTCATCAAGGCAGGTGCGGACGGCCTTAGAAAGCTGCGTGATGCCGGCGCGCAGTTCTACGATTGGGGCCCGGGGGAGGCCCGGCTCGTCGTGTCGTGGAGTCAGGCTGAGGCTGATGTGGAAGCGATGTGTAGTTTGCTCTCGACGCTCTGAACGCGGCGCAGCGGCATGAGCGAGACGCTGCGCTCTCTTGGCGAGACGCCGTGCGCCGTCTTCGACCAGTGATGCGGACGAACGATCAGTTCCCAGAGCGCGCAGTACGCGGCGAGTGTCGAGAGCGGCCAGTACAAAGGCATTGTGAGGGCGGCTCGTATGTGCGTGAAATTGTTCGATAGCGCACACGCGGTAAGAGCGGCGAAGACCGCGACGCAATAGCCCGTGAGCGTTAGAATGAAGTCCAGCGGCGCTAAGTTGTAGTGCGAGAGCATTGCTGTCAGGACGATGAAGGCGAGCGGCCCGTGCACGAATGAGGCAAGCAATCCGCCGCCGAATACGAGCTGCATCGAGGCGAACGCGCCGAGGCCCATTTCACGAACGGTGCGGAACGGATTGCGCATGAGCACGAGCCACGTCTGCAAATGGCCTTTGATCCAACGCGTACGTTGCTTGAACCAGGCGCCGAATGTGATCGGCGCCTCTTCGTCAGTTGGTGGGCCGATGACGTCCGCGCGCCAGCCGTAACGCGCAAGCCGGTAGCCGAGATCAGCATCTTCGGTGACGTTATAGGGATCCCAACCGCCGATCTCACGCAGGACGTTGGTGCGGAAGTGATTGCTGGTGCCGCCCAGCGGCAGCGGCAAGCCGAGGCGCGAGAGGAAGGGCAACATCTCGCGGAACTGGATGGCGTATTCGGCGGCGAATTGTTCTGCGATCCACGACACGTTGGCATTGTCGATGTTGAGCGGCGCCTGCACACAGGCGAGGCGCCGTCCTCCATCCTCGAATGCGGCCAGGGCTGCGCGCAGCTGATGCTCGTTCGGCCGATCCTCCGCGTCGTAGACGACGACAAACTCCCCGCGCGCTCGTGCGAGTCCGACATTGAGCGCCTTCGGCTTGGTGCGTGGCACGCAAGCCGGAATGATCACAACTTCGATGTGTGACGAGGCGGAGACCGCAAGCGCGGCTGCAATGGTGTCGGGATCGTCGCCTTCAACGAGGATCTTTAGATCCAGCGCGGATTTTGGATAATCGAGGCGATCAAGGGCCGCCACGAGATCGGGCACGACGTTGGCTTCTCGATAGACGGGGCAAAGGATTGTGTAGACTGGGACGTCTTCGCGATCGGAGATGCGCCAGAGAGTTGGCGTGAGATTGGATGCGGCGGCCAGGCGCCAGGCAATAGCGCAGGCAAAGAAGATGAGCGCGGCGTAGTGCGCGATGTTGAAGGTAAGCGCCGGCGCGGCAACCGCAGCCGAGATAAGCGCGGCGCTGAGCGCTAAAAACGCCAAGCCCTGCGTGTAGTAGATCGTACGCTTTGCGGAGCGGTGCGGGTGGGCGCGGTGAAATCCGAAGCGGGCGTCGTCGAGCGCGGCGGTGTCAACCGTCGCGGCGGCCTCTTTGAGGCCATCGAGCCGTACAGCCCCGTCCATCCCCATGAGTTATCCACTCAACGAGAAGTAGCATCGCTCGCAAGACGGTTGTGGTTGTGGAATACAACCAAAAGGGGAAGTTCGCGGCAGTCATGTCCGCTTTCAGCGTGAAGCGCGGGTGCGCAAGCGCTAGAAGCCGCGGAGGAGGACGGCATGGACGCCGACAAGATGCGCGCGGTGTTGCGAGACGTTGCCGAGCGAGCGGTGATGTATCGATCAGGTCGAGCCGAGGCCCCAGCGCGGCCGGCGCAGACCTATGCTGAAGCGCGTGCCGCGTTTGAAGCTGCCGTGCCGGAGCATGGCGCGCCGATTGAACAAGTCATTGCCGAACTGGCGTCGCTTGCGGAGCCGGGCCTCGCGAACATGGTCGGCCCGCGCTTCTTCGGTTGGGTGATTGGCGCGACTGAACCGGCAGGCGTCGCCGCCGATTGGCTGACAAGTGCATGGGGGCAAAACACCGGCAACGCGCACGCGACGCCGGCGTCATCGGCGTGCGAGGAGGTTTCGGGCCGTTGGCTGCTCGATCTGCTCGATCTGCCGCGCGAGTCGTCTGTCGGCTTCGTGACGGGCGCGACGATCGCCAACTTCACCTGCTTGGCCGCGGCGCGCGGCGAGGTGTTGCGGCGTGTTGGATGGGATGTAGAGGCCGATGGCTTGTTCGGTGCACCGAACGTGCATGTCGTCCTGGGTGAAGAAGCGCATTCGACGGTGTTTTCCGGGCTTCGCTATCTCGGACTAGGCGCCAAGCGCGTGGTCAGCGTGCCGGTGACAGAGCAGGGGCTGATGAAGCCTAGCGCGTTCGCGCGCACCATCGAAAAACTCGACGGGCCAATCATTGCGATCGCGCAGGCTGGGCACATCAATTCAGGTGGCTTCGACCCTTTCACCGAAATCGCGGAAGCCGCGCATGCGAAAGGCGCATGGCTGCATATCGATGGCGCGTTCGGCCTCTGGGCGCGAGCGTGCCCGGATCGCGCACATCTGGGGCACGGCTTGGAGTTGGCGGATTCTTGGGGCGTTGACGGGCATAAGTGGCTGCAGACGCCGCATGACAGCGGCTACGCGATCGTTCGTAACGCCGAGGCGCATCGGCGCGCCATGCTGATCGCGGCGTCATATCTCCCAGAGGGCCAAGAGCGGCACCCAGCTGATTACGCGCCAGAGCTCTCGCGGCGTGCGCGGGGTTTTGCGACTTGGGCGATGATCAAGTCGCTTGGGCGCGAGGGCATAGCGTCGATGGTTAGCTGTCACTGCGAGCAGGCGCGGCGTATGGCGGAACGTCTGAGCGCAGAGCCGAGCGTCGAGGTGATGAACGACGTGGTGTTGAACCAGGTCGCCGTGCGCCTTGGAACCGACATGGACGGCGCGACTGCCGATGCGCTGACAGATCGCACTATCGCCCGCATTCAGCGCGACGGTGTGTGCTTTGTCGGCGGCGCCAATTGGCGCGGGCGGCAGATCATTCGCATCTCCGTCATTAGCGCGAACACGACTGACGCTGACATTGACCGCAGCGCAGATGCACTTCTGAGCGCGTGGCGTGCGGAGCGGCACACGAACGCGTGACAACGCTGTCGCAAACGACCGGCGTTCTATGACGTCGCATTCGTAATGCGTTGTGCCTGGCATGACAAATGCGACTGTTCGTGCACAAAGCGCAATGTGACGTCGCTGAAGTGTCGATCTTCGCCGGCGGCGTGAGTCCCGCGTGACGTTTCGTCAGTTCAGCGCAAAGCGGAACGCGCAGTCGGCTGCAAGCGACGGAGCTCCATCGGCCTTGCTAGGTGCGAGGCGAGCGAGCGTTCGATGGCCGCGACCGCGTCGAGCTTCTCGGCATATGCCTCGGGTGAGGTAAAGCGCGTTAGCGTCAGAAACGCTGTATCGTCTCGGACAGGCAGACGTGGATAGGCGTTAGGCGCGTGCTCCGTCGCGAAGGTGGCAAACGGTGCGGCGTGAAGCTCGCGCAGACGAGGCTCGATATTGTCGCTAAAGCGCGCGCGAAAGGCCACTTCGTCGCTCGAATAATAGATTGTCGCGAGGATCATGGCGGTGGGGATTGCCGTCGCGCCAATGGGTGGACGGGGCGTTTCGGGTATAATCCCGCTGATTGGACGTAGCTGCAGTACGTTGTCGGAATCGATGATCGTCGCATTCGCGGCGGTGCGATGCGTTTGCCAGACAGGGCCGGTGTAGAAGCCGTCGAGTGCTGCGTAGCGCATCTCTGCGTTCGCAAAGCTTCTGATCCAGACGAAGCGATCGGGATTGTCGAGATCGCGGAAGGTAGCGCGAACGTGGGCGCCGAGCGCGTCTTGCGGCTCGATGAATTCGCGTTCGAACAGCTCGATGAGTGTATCACGCTGACTAGGGCGCAGCGTGTAGTCGCGGAATTCGTAGATCGTGTCGGCGGGCATGGGGCGGTCCGTGGCGCAAGCGGCGAGGCCGGTTGCGAGAAAGAGGCGGCGGGATTGCATCGCGCTTGCTAGCGCGGATTACCTGACAGGCGGCGTCAGGGTTTGCTCAGCGTGTGTGAGTAGGCTGCGCCTCGCGCGTGCCGCACCAGTTGAACGTCTGGTAGTTATTCCAGTGCACGGCGCGACCTTGCTGTTTCAGCAATTCACCAAGGTCGACGCCATCGATGCGAATGTCGGCGAGGCGTCTGCCAACGTGATCGCGCGGCCAGTTTTGCCGCCCGCGCGGATCGTAGCCTGGAATGATCTCGACGCTTTCGGCGTTGGCGATGAGGTGGCTGACATAAGCTGCCGTTGCCGCAGCTCGGTCGCGTTCGCGCCGGCATTGCGCGCCGACCTGCGGGGCGTCGATGTCGTAGAGACGAAACACGTGTCCGTTCGCGCGCACGGAATCTGCGCCAACCACCTCAACGCTGTTGGCGCTCACAGCCAGTGCAAAGAGCAAACCGATCACGACACGCTCCTAGGTTCGCCATCGAACCTAGTACGTCGCGGACGCGCCTCAACTGCGTCCGCGCGTCAGGCGAAAAACGCCTGGGCGCTACGCGGCCTTCATCAATTCGCCGGCGAGGCCGCGGCGCAGGAGCGCGCTTGTCTCGCGCACGCTGAAGATCGCTGCAAACTGGCCAAAGCGCGGTCCGCTCTCGACGCCGAACAGCACTTCGTAGAGCGCCTTGAACCAATCGCGCAGCGGCTCGAAGCCGTGCTCTTTGCCGACAGCGTAGACTTCGTTTTGGATGGCTTCGCCGTCAGTCGTGTCGGCCGGGAGCGCGTCGAAACGCTTGATCAAATCTTCGAACGCGGCGCGTTCCTTATCAGTCGCGGCGCGGAATTTCTTCGTCGGCTTCACGAAGTCGTTGAAATAGGCAATCGCGTAGTCGGTGAGCTTGTCCAAGAATGGGTGCGTTTGCGGCGTCGCGCCCTTCGCATACTTGGCGATGAAGGCCCAGAGATGATCCTTCGTCTCGGCGTTTGCGGCGGAGACGAGGTTCATCAGCAGCGCGAAGGAAATCGGCGACAGGTCCTTCGGCGGATTGCCGTTGTGGATGTGCCACGCCGGGTTCTCGATCTGCTCGGCGATGTTCTGGCCGTGATAAGCGTCGACGAAGCTGATGTATTCATCGACCGCCTTGGGGATGACGTCGAAATAGAGCTTCTTGGCCGTGCGCGGCTTTTGGAAATTGTAGAGCGAGAGTGACTCCGGCGCGGCGTAGGAGAGCCATTGCTCGACGCTGATGCCGTTGCCCTTGGTCTTCGAAATCTTCTCGCCATGCTGGTCGAGGAAGAGTTCGTAGACATAGTTCACCGGCGGCTCGGCGCCGAGCGCCTTGCAGATGCGCGCGTAAACCGGCTGGTTCGGCTGGTGATCCTTGCCGAACATTTCGAAATCGACGCCGAGCGCTGCCCAGCGCATGCCGAAGTCCGGCTTCCATTGCATCTTGGCGCGCCCGCCGGTGACGGACTGCGTGATCTCTTCACCGTCTTCGTCGTCGAAGGTGATCGTGCCGTTGGCGGCGTCGATCTTCTTCATGGGAACGTAGAGCACGCGGCCACTCTTGGGCGAGATCGGCAGGAAGGGGCTATAGGTCTTGCGCCGTTCTTCGCCGAGCGTCGGCAGCATGATGGCCATGATCTCGTCATAGGCCCTCAGCGCGTTGAGCAGCGCAGCGTCGAACGCGCCGGACTTGTAGAGCTCGGTCGCCGATTTGAATTCATACTCAAAGCCGAAGCCATCCAAGAACGCCCGCAAGCGCGCATTGTTGTGCGCTGCGAAGCTATCGTGCGTACCGAACGGATCGGGCACGGCCGTCAGCGGCTGCTGAAGATAAGGCTCGAGCGACTGCGGGTTCGGGATGTTGTCCGGGATCTTGCGCATCCCGTCCATGTCGTCGGAGACGCAGATGATGCGGGTCTTGATCTTATCGCCGGTGAGCACACGGAACGCATGGCGCACCATCGACGTGCGCACGACTTCGCCAAACGTGCCGATGTGTGGCAAGCCCGAGGGGCCGTAGCCGGTCTCGAACGTCACCACGTCTTTCGGATGTTTCTGGTACCGCTCCAGCACTAGGCGCGCTTGTTCGAAGGGCCACGCTTTGGCGGCGGCGGCGAGGGTGGTGAGATCTGTCATCAGCGAATCCAAGTGGGATGCACCGCTTAAACCGTCACGCCTCCGCGCGCAAAGTTGCCGCTTATTCCGCCCCGTTTTGCGCCGGGCCGCCGAACAGGCGCCGCTTCCACTTCAACAAAGTGGCGCGTCGGCCCGCCAGGAACGACCAGCCCAACACGCCGGCGGCCACCCAGAAAAAGCCCTCCAAGCTGAAAGCGGCGACGGTGACGACCGCCGTCCAAACCGCGATGCTTGGGTCGAAGAAGAAATAGGCGATTGCGACCGCGCTCCACGCCGCGACAACCACAAGGCCTGCCAAAATCAAGAGCAGCCAACGCACTTTCATGTCCGGTCTCCATTGTTCCGTTGGCTCTGTGTGGCCGCGGGTGCGCCGGGTGGATGCGGGGCGTTGCGCTTTTTCAGCGGACGGGCAGACTCGCCGAGTCATGCGCACTCTGATCCTGCTGCGGCACGCCAAGGCTGTCCGCGCCCACGAAGCCGATAGCGACGAGGCGCGTGGTCTCACCGGAAGGGGACGGCGTGATTCAGCGGCGGCTGGTGCGGCGATCGCAGAGGCCGGGCTGAAGCCGACATTGGCGCTGGTCTCCACGTCGGAGCGCACGCGGCAGACGGCCGAGCACGGGCTCGCCAATTTCGCGCTCGAAACACGGTTCGAGGATGCGCTCTATCATGCGGCGCCGGAAAGCATCTGGGATGCGTTCGCGGCGAGCGACGCGGAGAGCGTCGTCATCGTTGGCCACAATCCCGGCATCGGCGAGCTTGTGTCGATGCTTGTGCATCAAGCTCACGACGGCTCGAAACTCGCGCGCGATCTCGGTGGTCATTTTCCGACGGCGGCTTTCGCAGCGTTCGAGATCAAAGGCGATCTGATGCGCGCCGCCGGCCCGCGTTTGCTCGCCGCTTGGAAGCCGCGCGATAAAGACGACTAGCCGTTCGGAATGAAGCGCGCGTCGCCGAGTTGGGAATCCGACACGGTGCGATTGGCGTTGACGTACGTTGTGCCGTTCCACTGCCAGACAGGAAACGAGAAACCCGGGCCGCCATTGGCGATGTCGTTGCCGTTATTGTGTTGAGTAGAAAGTACGATCGCGCCGCCCGGCCGGTTTTGCCAGATCTCAGTCCAAGCGTTGTTGTGGTTGCGCATGAAGATGGTCAGTGCGCCATCGCCGTAACAAGTGAGCATGTTCGGACCGCCACCGATGGTGAAGGCGACGACGCGGCCGGGCCCGCTGCCGATGTCCGCGACCGCAAACTGCGGCGTGACACGTTCGCCGCATTCGTTTTGGACTTGGCCTTGAGCGTTGGCGCGCAAATTGAGCGCGGCGAGAATGGCGGTGCGTTCGGCTGCGGTGACATCGCTCGTTTGTGCAGCGGCGCCAGCGGTTTGAGCGTCGGCCTCGCCCGGCGCGGCGGCTTGGCCACAGGCGGCGAGAGCGAAGAATAGCGAAGCGGCAATGGCTTGAACTAGGCGCATCTGAAAACTCCCCGCGCCGGTTTTTGCATGAAAGAAGCCAAGCGCCAACGCGCTATTGGCTCGCCCACAAAACGCGCGCGATCCACTCGACGTCTGTTGCAGGCAATTGGCGCGGGGCGTGTGCTGGGTTGATCGAAATCAGCTCAACGCTCTGATCGTTCTTCCGCCCAAGCACTTTGGCCATCACTTCGCCTGAGCGCGTGCGCACGACGACGCGATCGCCGCGGCGCACGGGCGCGCCGGGTTGGACGATGACGATGTCGCCAGCGCGGTACATCGGCTCCATCGAGTCGCCGGCGATCTCGAGCGCATAGACGCGGTCTTCGCCGAGATCAGGGAAGTGCACGGTCTCAGCGGCGCCGACAGGAAAGCCGTTCTCATCGAAGAAGCCGTCAGCGCCTGCGCGCGCCATGCCGACGATAGGGATGGCGCGGCCAGCGCCTTCACGTCCGGCGAGCAGGGCGGCGAACTCATCCCAGCTGGTGTCCGTCGCGTTCAGTGCGCGCGATAGGCTTTCGGTGGAAGGCCAGCGCGGCTTGCCGTCCGGCGCCTGGCGCTTGGATTTGTTGAAGGTGGTGGGATCGAGCCCCGCCGCGCGCGCCAGGCCAGACGCCGAAAGCCCCCGGCGCACGGCCAGCGCGTCGATCGCGCGCCAGATTTGGGCGTGATTCATGCGCAGCGATCCTAGTCTGCGGCCGAAGGACTTTCAACCCATAAATAGGAAAATATTCAATATAGGCGACTTCTGTGTCAGAATCGGTAAAGCGCAACGATCGTGAGTTTGCCGCACGATCTGGTGACGCAAGGCCTGCGTCTGATGGACCCCGAAGCGGCCCATCACGCCGCGCTTCTGGGGCTGCGCGCACGCGCCGGTCCGAGGGCGCGCGCCGATCGCTGGCCGCGTCTGCGCACCAAGCTCGCAGGCCTCGATCTGCCTAATCCCGTCGGCATGGCCGCAGGTTTCGACAAAAATTGCGAAGCGGCAGACGCGCTGCTCGCGTGCGGCTTTGGCTTCGTTGAATGCGGAACGGTTACGCCGCTGCCGCAGGACGGCAATCCGCGGCCTCGCATCTTCCGCCTCAGTGAAGATCGCGCGGTGATCAATCGGCTTGGCTTCAACAACAAAGGGCTCGACGCTTTCGCAGATCGTTTGGCGGCGCGTGCCAACAAGAGCGGCATCGTCGGCGCCAATGTTGGCGCTAACAAAGACAGTGTTGATCGCCCAGCGGACTACGTGCTGGGGATGGGGCGGGTGTGGAAGCACGCGTCTTACGTGACGGCGAATATTTCTTCGCCCAATACGCCGGGACTGCGCGGTTTGCAGGAACGCGGCGCGCTTGAGGAATTGCTCGGCCGTTTGCGTGAAGCGCGCGCGCCGCTGACCGCGTCGCACGGGTCACGCCCGCTCTTCCTGAAGGTGGCACCGGATCTTGATGAAACGGCGGTAGGCGGTATCGCTGAACTCGCGCTGACCTTCGGCCTGGACGCACTGATTGTCTCGAACACCACACTGCAGCGCCCGCATCATCTCACCTCGGACAATCGAGAAGAGAAGGGTGGCCTCTCAGGACAACCGCTCTTTCAGATATCGACGCACGTGTTGCGGTTGTTCGCCGAGGCGCTTGGCGGGAAGCTTCCTTTGATCGGCGTTGGCGGCGTCGAGAATGGCCTCACGGCGCTCGCGAAGATCAAAGCCGGCGCCAGCGCTGTGCAGCTTTACTCGTCCATGGTGTTCGAGGGGCCTGGCCTCGTCGCGCGCATGCTCGATGAGCTCGACGGCCTGCTTATGGCCGAAGGCTTCGACAACGTCTCAGAGGCAGTGGGCGTCGAGCGCGCTTAGGTGCGAGCGACAGCGCGTTCGCGCAGCGACGCGGTGCGCGTGCGGATGTCGCCCATCAAAGCGCGAACGTCGCCGCGGTTGCGATCGAGTTGCGCCAGGAATTGGCGTTGCTGGAATTGCGCCAGCCATACGCCATCGCGGCCGACCGCGGCATCGAGCACTTTCCAGCCATTGCCCGAGCGGAGCACGCGCCATTGCACGCGGATCGGATCGCCATTGCGGCTGCGGAGTTGGCTGTCGACGACGACATCGCGGCCGGCGATGCGTTCGGTCGAGCCGATGACGTTCACAGCACTACCGCTCATGGCGTCGAACTGCGCTTCGTAAGTGGCGATCGCGAAATCGGTGAACGTTGTCACCCATTCGGTACGCAAAGCAGCGTCGGAGCGGAGCGACGCGCCGTAGCGGCCAAGCGTGAACGCAGCGATGCTAGGCATGTCGGCGAACTGGCGCATGAGTTGGTGAAACGTAGCTCGACGCTGCGAGCTTGAGACTTGCTGATTGCCCAGGGCGGCAAATGCCGCTGCCGCGTTTTGCTCGACATAGCGCTCAGCTTCTGAATTTCGGGCAGCGAGCGCGGGAGGCGCTACTGCGAGCGCGCCAAGGCCCACAAGGCCTGAGAGGAACGTTGCGCGAGTAACGGGTCGGGCAGTCACGTTTTTCTTCTCCTTCACTGGCCCAACGAACTGGGCGCCGCGAGTGTTTCCGAAAAGACTACGGAATCTTCAGTGGGTTCGATTGCGCCTTCCTGTTGCGGATTTGCTTCAGGTTCAGGCGTGGTTTCTCCCCCATCCGGAGTTTGTGTTGCCGGTTCTTCATCAATCAATTGGAAGTCCGGCAAATCTTGGACATCTGTGCGTCCGTTTTGGATCGCCGCTTGGCGCGAGACTTCGTAGGCGCTGCGATACGTGATGTAGAGGTCGCCGCCTTGGGCTTCGATCTGATCGATTGGATCGAGCAAACCTTCGCGAACGGACAATGCGCCGAGCACGGAGCGAGATGCGCGGAATGTATCGATCTCGTCGAAATTCGCCCACGTGATCGGATCGAGCGCGATGTCGACGCCGCGTCCGGCGGTGTCGCGAATGTTCGTTGGCCCGAGCAACGGGATGAACAGGTACGGGCCGGACGGCACGCCCCATCTGCCGAGTGTTTGGCCGAAATCTTCTTCGTGACGCTCAAGACCGATGCTTGTCGCTGGATCGAACACGCCGGCGATGCCAATGGTGCTGTTGAGCGCGAAGCGTCCGGCCGTGGTGCCTGCACGCTTGAATTCGCCTTGCAGCAAGTCGTTCGCGAAAATCACGGGTGCGTTGAGGTTGCGCAGGAAATTGCGCACGCCGCTGCGGACCGGGCGTGGCGTGATGGCGCGATAGCCGCGCGCAACAGGTTCAAGCACGGCGTTATCGACGGCGCGGTGAACGCCGAACATCGCGCGGTTGAAGCCTTCCCACGGATCGTAGCTGGGTCTTGGATCTGTGCTTTCGAGAGCAGTCGCGAGCGTTGGCTCAGCTTCGCTTGTGGTCGCCGGTGCAACTTCGCTCGTGACTGCAGGCGCAACTTCAGGCTCGGTCGCATCCTGCGCGGACGCGATCGTTGGCGCGGCCAAGCAGGCCGCGAGTGTCAGTACAGAAACCAATCCCCGCATGTCGGACCCCCTTCGGTCCACGGCAAATAATGGCCGGGTAAGGTTAATCAACTTTTCTGTTCCGCAGCTGAACGTCCGGTTTAAGCAGCGTTACTCACAACGCCAGCTAAGCTTTTGTAATCAGGGCGATCTCGGCCACTGCGGCGCTGTAATCACAGGTTTTCCCAATCTTCTGATGGCCTTAGCCGGCTGCCGCATTCGTGAGGGCTTGCCGGCGGTCTCGTTCCGTAGTCATATAAAGATATGTTTATATCTCCAACTCAGCCCGCGCCTGAGCTTCGAGACGCCGACCGGGTCGTTTCGGCGCTGCGCGCCGCAGGCGAACAAACGCGGCTGCGTGCGCTGGCGCTGCTGACGGAAGGCGAGTTGGCGGTCGGCGAACTCGCGCAAGCGCTCGCGCAGAGCCAGCCGCGCGTGAGCCGGCATCTGAAGTTGCTGACGGAAGCGGGATTGGTCGAGCGCGCGCCGGAAGGCGCGTGGGTGTTCTATCGTTTGCCGCGCGCACACACGACAGAGCGCCAGTTCGCGGAAGCCGCGCTAGCGATGCTTGATCCAAGCGATCCCGTACTTGCGCGCGATGCGGAGCGCTTGAACGAAATCCGCGCTGCGCGCGACGAAGCGGCGGCGTCTTACTTCGAGCGCAACGCAGCGGACTGGGAGCGCGTGCGCGCGCTGCATTTGCCGGAGGCGGATATCGACAGCGCCATTCTCTCTGCAGCGGGCAAAGGTCCGTTCGAGCTGATGGTGGATGTTGGCGTCGGGCAGGGGCGGATGATCCAGCTCTTCGCTGATCGCGTGCGTCGCGCTGAAGGGTTCGACACATCGCGCCAAATGCTGGCCATAGCGCGAGCGTCGCTCGATGATTTGAGAGCGAAGGCGGCCGTGCGCTTTGGCGACGCTTATGCGCCGCCGATCAATGCGGGCACGGCTGATCTGGTAACGATCCACCAAGTGCTGCACTTCCTTTCCGATCCTGCGCGCGCCATTGCCGAGGCGGCGCGGTTGCTAAGGAGTGGCGGCAAGTTGCTCATCGTCGATTTCGCGCCGCATGCGCTTGAGTTCCTGCGCGAAAAACATGCGCACCGCCGGCTCGGCTTCAGTGACGCCGAGATCGCGGAGTGGTGCGAAGGGGCCGGGCTTTCGCGGCCGAAGATTGCCACGCTTGCGCCGCAGAAGCGCGATGCCCTGACCGTGAAGATCTGGGCGGGAGTGAAGCCATGAGCGTGGCGCATGATCTGATCGCGAGCGCGGCCGAGCGTTCACGGCGTCCGCGTGTGTCGTTCGAGTTCTTTCCGCCGAAGTCAGAGAACCTCGAAAACCAGCTGTGGGAATCCATCCGCAAGCTTGAGCCGTTGGCGCCGAGCTTCGTCTCCGTGACGTACGGGGCTGGTGGCTCAACGCGCGATCGCACGCACAAGACCGTGGCGCGCATCGTCACGGACACGACGCTCAATCCGGCGGCGCATCTCACATGCGTTGCCGCGAGCAAGGCGGAAGTCGACGGTGTGTTGCGCGACTATTGGCGCGCAGGCGTGCGGCGGTTGGTGGCGTTGCGCGGCGATCCGCCCGGCGGCGTCGGGATGCCGTACCTCCAACATCCCAACGGCTACGCGAGTGCGGTAGAACTCGTAGAGTCGGCGGCGCGGATTGGGGGCTTCGACATTTCCGTCTCGGTGCATCCGGAAAAGCACCCGTCGAGCCCGAGTTTCGAGCACGACATCGACAATTTCAAACGCAAGCTCGCAGCGGGCGCGACGCGCGGGATTTCGCAATTCTTCTTCGATGAGACGGCGTTCCTGAAGTTTCGCGACCGGCTCGCGCGCGCGGGCGTTTATGCGCCGATCCTGCCGGGGATCATGCCCGTCACCAATGTGAAGGGCCTGAAGAAGATGGCGGATGCATGCGGCGCGGCGCTGCCGCGCTGGATGATTCAATTGTTCGAAGGGCTGGACGACGATCCCGAAACACGCCGTCTCGTCACTGCGGTGACGACGGCGCAGCTCTGCGCGCGGCTGCAAGCGGAGGGAATCGACGACTTCCACTTCTACACGCTCAACCGCGCCGACCTTACATTGGCGATCTGCCGCATTCTCGGTGTGCGGACACAAGAGGCGAAGTCATGAAGAGAGAAGAACGTCTCGCGGGGCTGAACGCTGAAATGGCGAAGCGCATCCTGATCCTCGATGGATCGATGGGCGCGTATCTGCAGGGCTTTGGGCTGAAGTCGGAGGATTTTCACGGCCAACGCTTTGCGGACAACCGCATTCCGTTGAAGGGCGATAGCGATGTGCTGACGCTGACTCGGCCAGAACTCATTACACAGGTGCACGAAGCTTATGTCGGCGCCGGCTCCGACATTGTCAGCACCAACACATTCACCGGCACGCCGATCAGCCAGGGCGAATACGGGCTCGAAGCGTTTGTGCGCGAGATGAACTTTGAGTCCGCGTTGCTCGCGCGTGCTGCATGCGATCGCGCGGAGAAGGTCGACGGCAAACCGCGCGCAGTTGCGGGTTCGGTGGGGCCGACGACGAAATTGCTTTCGATGTCGCCGGATGTCGGCGACCCAGGCCGGCGCGATGCGGATTTTGACGGCATGGCCAAGGGCTATGAGGAGCAGATCCTCGGCTTGATCGAAGGCAGCGCCGACATTCTGCTGATCGAGACGATCACGGACACGCTGAACGCAAAGTCGGCGCTGTGGGGCGCGTGGGAGGCGTTCGATAAAACCGGCGTCGAGCTGCCGCTCTGGATCAGCGGCACGATCACTGATCGCTCGGGGCGCACGCTTTCGGGGCAGACGGTGGAGGCGTTCTACAATTCGGTGCGTCACGCCAATCCGTGGGCGATTGGTTTGAACTGTGCGCTTGGGCCCGCCGATATGCGCGCGTTCCTCGCCGATCTCGCGCGCGTCGCCGAGTGTCCTGTGAGCGCGCATCCGAACGCGGGTCTGCCGAACGCGATGGGCGGCTATGATGAGACGCCGCATTCGATGGAAGCGCACTATGCCGAGTGGGCGCGCGCCGGTTTGCTCAATATTGCCGGCGGCTGTTGCGGCACGACGCCAGAGCACATTGAACACATGCGCCACGCTGTCGAAGGCGTGAAGCCACGCGTCGCGCCGGCGCATGATCCGCGCCTGAAGCTCGCCGGTCTTGAGCCATTCACGGCAGCGGCATGAGCGACAGCGTCAATCCCTTCGCCAATTTCGTCATCGTCGGCGAGCGTACCAACGTCACCGGCTCGGCGAAGTTTCGCAAGCTGATCGAGGCGGACGATTATGCCGGCGCGCTCGTGGTGGCGCGCCAGCAGGTCGAGAGCGGCGCCAACGTGCTCGATGTGAACGTCGACGCAGCCATGATCGATGGGCCGGCGGCGATGACGCGCTTTCTCAATCTGATCGCGTCTGAGCCGGATATCGCGAAAATCCCGCTGATGATCGACAGCTCGAAATGGGCGGTGATCGAGGCTGGCCTGAAGTGCGCGCAAGGCAAGTCGATCGTGAATTCGATCTCGATGAAGGAGGGCGAGGAAGCTTTTCTTCAACACGCGCGCAAAGTGCGCCGCTTCGGCGCTGCGTCGGTGGTGATGGCTTTCGACGAGCAGGGGCAGGCCGACACAGCCGCGCGCAAGATCGAAATTTGTACGCGAGCCTATCGTCTCTTGGTCGATATCGGCTTTCCACCGGAAGACATCATCTTCGATCCAAACATCTTCGCGGTTGCGACGGGCATTGAAGAACACGCGGAGTATGCGAAGGCGTTTTTCGAAGCGACCGCCTACATTCGCTCCGAGCTGCCGCATGCGCACGTATCGGGCGGCGTTTCGAACGTCTCGTTCTCGTTCCGCGGCAACGAGACGGTGCGCGAGGCGATGCACGCTGTGTTTCTCTATCACGCCATCCGCGCCGGCATGGACATGGGCATCGTCAATGCCGGCTCGCTCTCGCTCTACGACGATGTCGAGCCGGAATTGCGCGAGCGCGTCGAGGATGTGCTGCTCAATCGCCGGGCCGACGCGACGGAGCGGTTGCTGGAACACGCCGAGCACGTCAAAGGCGGCGGCAAAAAGCGCGATACGACGAAAGATCTGGCGTGGCGCGAGAAGCCGGTGAAAGAGCGCTTGGCGCATGCGCTCGTGCACGGGCTCAACGAATTCATCGTCGAAGACACCGAAGAAGCGCGTCTCGAAGCCGAGCGGCCGCTGCATGTGATCGAAGGGCCGTTGATGGACGGCATGTCCATCGTCGGCGATCTCTTTGGCGCTGGAAAGATGTTCCTGCCGCAAGTGGTGAAGTCGGCGCGCGTGATGAAGCAAGCGGTGGCGCATCTCATTCCGTACATGGAGGAGGAGGAGCAGCGCACCGGCATGGCCGGCAAGTCCAACGGCAAAATCGTGATGGCGACCGTGAAGGGCGACGTGCACGATATCGGCAAGAACATCGTCGGCGTTGTGCTGCAATGTAACGGCTACGAGATCGACGACATGGGCGTGATGGTCCCGTGCGATCGCATTCTGGAACGCGCGAAAGAGATTGGCGCGGATGCGATTGGGTTGTCTGGCCTGATTACGCCGTCGCTCGACGAAATGGTATTCGTCGCCAGCGAGATGGAGCGACTGGGCTTGAAACTGCCGCTGCTGATCGGCGGCGCGACGACCTCGCGCACGCACACCGCGGTGAAGATCGCGCCGGTCTATTCGGGGCCGATCCTCTATGTGGCGGATGCGTCGAAGGCCGTGCCAGTCGTGCAGAAGCTGCTCGGCAAGGATCGCGATGCCTTGGTGTCGGCGACGCGCGCTGAGTACGACGAGGCGCGCGCCAGCTATTTCGCTGGCCAGGACAAGCGCCCCCGCTTGCCGCTGGTGAAGGCGCGCGAGCGCGCGCCGAAGCTTGAGTTTGCACCTGTAACGCCGAGCTTCCTTGGTGTGCGCTCGTTCGACAATTATCCGCTCGAAGAACTCGTGCCTTACATCGATTGGACGCCGTTCTTTGCGTCCTGGGATCTCGTCGGCCGTTACCCGGCGATCCTCGAAGACGACATCGTCGGCGAAGCCGCGCGCAATCTTTATCGCGATGCCCGCGCGATGCTGGATCAGCTTGTGGCTGAGAAGTGGGTGAAGGCGTCGGGCGTGGTCGGCTTCTGGCCAGCGCACCGCGATGGCGACGACGTTGTGCTGTTCGCTGACGAAAAGCGCGGCAAGGAAATCGCGCGGCTGCACACGTTGCGCCAGCAGATCGACAAGGGCGAGGGCAAGACGAACTTTGCGCTGGCGGACTACATCGCGCCGAAGGGCGACTATGTCGGCGCGTTCGCGGTGACCGCGGGGCTGGGCGAAGAAGACGTCGCAATCCGCTTCAAGCGCGCGAATGACGATTACTCTGCAATTTTGGCCCAAGCGCTCTGCGATCGCTTGGCGGAGGCGTTTGCCGAAGCGTTGCACGCGAAAGTACGGCGCGAGCTTTGGGGTTACGCCAAGGACGAAGGCCTGGGCACGGACGATCTGATCGCGGAGAAGTATCGCGGCATTCGCCCGGCGCCTGGTTATCCGGCGCAACCCGATCACACCGAGAAGAAGACGATCTTCGAATTGCTCGACGCGCGGCGGCACACCGGCATCGATCTCACCGAGAGCATGGCGATGACACCGCCATCGTCGGTCTCCGGTCTCTACTTCGCGCATCCGCAGGCGGAGTATTTCGGAACGGGCAAGATCGATCGCGATCAGGTCGAGGACTATGCGCGGCGGAAGGGCTGGGATCTGGCGACGGCGGAGAAGTGGCTGTCGCCGATACTCGCGTACGATCCGATGCTGAAGGCGAGTGCATGAGCTATCCGCCGCCCTGGCGCAGCGAGAGCGATGCCGCGGCGGCTGTCGCGCTTACGCAGGCGTATCCGTTCGCTCATCTCTTCACTGCTCACGGCGGTCTCACAGCGACACGCGTGCCGTTTGTGGCTGACGTCGAAGCTGGACGCGTGAAGCGCCTACGCGCGCATTTGAACGGCCAAAATCCGCAGTGCGTAGGACTTGATGGTGCGCCAGTGCTGGTGGTGTTCTCCGGCCCGGCCACATACGTCTCGCCGCATTGGCGCACGCAACCGACGCGCGGCGGGACGTACGACTACGAGCAGGTGCAAATTCGCGGAACGGTGCGCGTCGTTGCCGACAAGGATTTCTTCTGCCGCTTGATCGACGATCTTTCCGCTTTGATCGAGCCGCAATACGCGGAGGTTGGCGATTATCCGGTGTGGCAAACGTCCATGGCGCCGGAGGGATACGTTGATCGCTTGTTCCCAGCCGTGACGCCGTTCGTGATCGACGTCGAAGGCGTTGAGATGATTTCCAAGCTGCACCAGCCGTTTCCGCTGGAAGACCGGCTCTCAGTGGCGGCGCACCTTGAGCGGTCAAGCCGCGACGAATCCCGCTTGATTGCCGCCAAAATTCGGAAGCTGACTGAGGGTTAGACGGCGCCCCAAGGCGCGTTTGTTCCATTCGTCCGCCTCAGGCCCGCAATCGTCGCATCCGGGGTGGCTCGGGGGTGCAGGCGGCTGCTAGAACGCCCCGAATCTTCTCGGGGACCCCCATGAAACGTCTGATTACGTTCGTCGCCGCGGCGCTGGCGCTGGTTGCGTGCGCTTCCTCTTCGACGCCGCAAGGCTCCGGCACGCTGCAGGTTGCGCCGCTCGCCTACACGATGCGCACGCTGCCGAACGGCTTGCGCGTGTACTCGATGCCGGACCGCAACACCGCGAACGTGTCAGTGCAAGTTTGGTACGACGTGGGCTCGGTGGACGATCCCGCCGGCCGCTCAGGCTTCGCGCACCTCTTCGAACACATCATGTTCAAGTCGACGCGCAATATGCCGGAGCAATTCTTCGACCGGCTGACGGAAGATGTCGGCGGCTACAACAATGCGTCGACCTACGACGATTTCACCAACTATTACGAAGTGGTGCCGGCGAACCATCTGCAGCGCGTGTTGTGGGCGGAAGCGGATCGCATGGGCTCGCTCGTCGTCAACGAAGAGAGCTTCGATTCAGAACGCGACGTTGTGAAAGAAGAGCTACGCCAGCGCGTGCTCGCGTCGCCGTACGGCCGCTTGTTTTATTTGTTCTTGCCGCAAGTGAATTACGACGTTCACCCGTACGGCCGCCCGGGCATCGGCTCGATCGAAGAACTCGACGCGGCGACGGTGGCCGACGTGCGCGCGTTCCACGCGCAATACTATCGCCCGGACAACGCCATCCTGGTCGTCTCCGGCAATTTCGATCAGGCACAGCTTGATGCGTGGGTGAACCAGTATTTCGGCGACATCTCGCGTCCAAACCGCTCGATCCCGCGCGACTATCCCACCGAGCCGGAACGCACGCAGCCGCGCGAATACACGGTCTATGCGCCGAACGTGCCGCTGCCAGCCGTGATGATCTCCTATCCGCAACCGGCGTCGACGGATCCGGACATTCCGGTGCTGATGGTGATCGATGGCATTCTCTCGACCGGTGAGAATTCGCGTCTCTACAATTCGCTGGTCTATGAGCAGCAGATCGCCGCGCAGGTGTTCACGAACATCGAGGCGACGCAGGACCCCGGCGCGTATGGCGTCTTTGCCATCCTCTCGGACGGCCAAACCGCCGAAGCCGGCCAAGCCGCGCTCGCCGCGCAAATCGCACGCATGCGCGACAGCCAGGTGACGCAAGCCGAACTGGATGAGGCGAAGAACGAGATCGTCACCGCAACGCTGCAACAGCGCGAAACCGCCGAAGGCCGCGCCGATGAGCTTGCCGACGCCGTGATCCGCTATGGCGACGCGGCCTACGCTGATCGCCTGCTCGCGGCGATCCAAGCAACGACGGCCGCTGACGTGCAACGCGTTGCGCGCCGCATCTTCAACGAGAACCGGCGCGCCGTTGTGCGCTATTTGCCGGAAGAAGAGGGCCGCACGGGCGACACGATCCAAACCTCATCCCGCATCCAAGCGCGCACGATCAACATCCCGGCCTCGGAAATCCCGACGTTCACGCTGGCCGCTGAAGGCCAGCGCGAACAACCGCCGACCGCCGGTGCGCCAGTTGACGCGCGTATTCCGGCGACAGCGCAACGCACGCTCGCCAACGGCGTGCGTGTGATCGTTGCTTCGAACGAAGCGCTGCCACTGATCAGCGCCGACTTCCGCATCGCCTCAGGTGGTAGCGCCGATCCCGCAAACCGTGCTGGCCTCGCCAGCATGACCGGCGATTTGCTGACGCGCGGCACCACCACGCGCAGCGCCACGCAGATTGCGAGCCAGATTGAATCTCTGGGCGCCGCGATCAGCTCAGGCGCAGGTGTCGATTCATCGGCGGTGTCGCTGCAAACACGCAGCGATCGCGTGGACGATGCGTTCACTGTGTTCGCTGATGTCGTGCGAAATCCGGCGTTTGCGGCTGAAGAACTCGATCGCGCCAAGTCGCAAGCGCTCGACGGCTTGCAAGTCGCCCTGAGCCAACCCGGCTCGATCGGCGGCTTCGCGATGACGCGCGCGATCTACGGCGCGACGCCCTACGGTGCGATTGCCTCGCCGACCAGCATCGGCGCGATTACGCGCGAAGACATGGCGAACTACCACCGCACTTATTGGCGGCCGGACAACGCTGTGCTCGTCATCGCCGGCGACGTGACGGCGGAAGAGGGCTTTGCGCTCGCTGAACGCTTCTTCGGCGATTGGGCGCGGCCATCGACGCCGATGCCTGCGCGTCCGGACGCAACCGCGTACGCTGCGCCGTCGCGCACGATCGTTGTCGATCTGCCGGATACGGGCCAGGCCGCTGTGTCCATGGGCCTGCGCGGCGTGTCGCGCACCGACGCGGAATACTTCCCGCTGCTGGTGGCGAACAACGTGCTCGGCGGCGGCTACTCTGCGCGTCTCAACAACGAGATCCGCATTCGCCGCGGTCTCTCCTATGGCGCGGGCTCGAGCATGCAGGCGCGCATGGCGCCGGGTCCGATCGTGGCCTCCGCGCAAACGCGCAACGACGCGGCGGTGCAGGTGTACGAACTGATGCGCGCTGAAATCGAGCGCATCGCGTCGCAGCCAGTGCCGGCGGCCGAACTCACTGCCCGCAAGGCTGTGATCATCGGCAGCTTCGGACGCACGATCGAGACAACCGCCGGCATGGCTGGCCAAATCTCGACGCTCGCGCTCTATGGCCTGCCGCCGGAACGGCTCGGCACCTACGTCGCCGACATCACGGCGGTGACGCCGGAGCAGGCGCAAGCCGCCGCGCGCCGTTACTTCGACGCAAGCCGCGCCGACGTGGTCGTGGTGGGCGACGCCCAGCACTTCTACGACGGGCTGCGGCGCGTGCGCCCAAACGCAGAGCGCATTCCGGCGTCGGAACTAAACCTCGACTCGGAAACGCTGCGCTGATTGTTCCGGGCGGCGTCACCGGTTTGGGTGACGTCGCTCGCCGACTCGGTTAACCATGGCGAGCTATGGCCAGCCGGAATCTCATCCGTATCGCCGCTATGGCGGTCTGTTTGAGCACTTTGTCGTTCGCGGCAGGTGTGGCTGGCGATCTTTCCATCATCGATCCGCCCCGCTCGGGTCAGCGGGTCGTGCTGCGAATTCCGCCGGAAATTCCGACTGATGCGGTACGCGCGGCGCCGTTGCCGCCGCTGTTATCCACAGCCTCGGCCGAAGCGAGCACGTTTGTGCGCCACCCATCTCGTGCGCGCCTGATCGAAGCGATCGAGCTGGCGCACGAGCCTGAAGTTTCTCCGGTGGCGCTCGTTGAGGTCGCCGAGCTTACTGAAAAGCCGCGTTTCGACGCGGTGCGTACGGGCCAGAAGCCCCTGGCGGAGCTGGCTTCGAAGCCAGATGAAACCAAGCCTGCCTAAATCAGTGCGGCTTTGCCGCAACAGTGGCGCCCGGCACCTGCAACACTGCCAAAATCCTGCCTGTTTCGGAGCGCTCTTCTCATCTCCCATGAGAGAGGGCATCGGGCCGAGTCTGTACGGACGTGGCGCTGCGGTGATCGCCGCAGCGTTGACGTTGTCGGCGCCCGGGCTAGCCGAGGCGCAGCAGCAACAACAGCAGCCGCGCCAACCTCAGACTGCTCCGCAACGCCTCTATCCAGTCGTCTCAGGCGCGACCCGCTACGCAACGCCCGACGGCGCCGTGCGCTTCGTGCTCGATCGTTCGGGTGGCCGCGCGGCTCTGGTTCGCTTTGAAGGCGATCCCGAAGTGCATGTGCTGCGCCCGCGCATGGGCGTCGCGGGTGATGAGATTTACCAAACTGAGGATGGCTCGGTTCAGCTGCGCGTGACGCCTCATGGCGGCATCGTCGTTTACACGCGCGCCAATCGAATGGGTTCGGCTGCCTCCGAGGTTGGCGCTGTCGCGCCGCTTACACCTGAAGCGCTGGCGTTCGCGGATATGCAAACGCGCTTCCGCGCAATCCAAAACCGCGCGCGCCGCAGCATTGGCCAGCCTGTCCTGTTCACCGTGCCCGCGCAGATGTCGGCGCCGGTGGCGGGCCTTGTAACAGACGCTGCTGAGATGGCCGCCGAAGGTCTTGCGGCCGCACCGATGACGAACGTGCGCCGTGTCGTCATTTCTGTTGGCCGCGTGCCGGGCGTCGCGCTTCGAGGCACGACGCTGTTCATCCAGGTCGCGCCGCAAATGGGTTACGCAGGCCGCCCATCCTCCAACACCATCCGCAATGTCGTGATGGGGCAGGTGCAGGGGCCGGAGCAGTAAGAGTTCACCGCCGCCGATGAGGCGGCATTTTTCGTTCAGCCTTTAAAATTGTCTTTGCGTTTGCGGATGTCCGCGAAGGCTTCAACGTCCGTTGCGTTCGGTAGCATCACCGCGCCCTTTAGCAGTGGCGCGCGCAAGAACGGGTTGGTTTCTTTTTCCACGCGCAGCGTCATTGGCACCGTTGGCTTGCCTTCGGCGCGCAGCTTGTCGATTTCAGCGATGCGCGCCTGAAGGGCGCGATTGCATGGATCGATGGTGATGGCGAAGCGGGCGTTCGATTGCGTGTATTCGTGCGCGCAATAGAGGGTCGCATCGTCGGGCAACGCCGCGATCTTCTGCAGGCTTGCCCACATCTGGTCTGGCGTGCCCTCGAACAACCGCCCGCAGCCCAGTGAGAACAACGCGTCGCCGACGAACGCGACTTTCTCGGCATCGAACACGTAAGCGATGTGGCCGAGCGTATGGCCGCCAACGTTCAGAACCTGCGCTTCGATATTGCCGAGCTTTACGCGGTCCCCCTGATCGACCACGCGGTCAAGCGGCGTGCCAATACGCTCCACTTCCTTTGGCCCCGTTACAACCGCGCTGGTCTTCGCTTTGACGGCCGCGTTGCCGCCGGCGTGATCGGGGTGCCAGTGCGTGTTCCAGATATCGGTGATCCGCCAGCCCTTCGCGTCCGCCTGGCGCATGATTTCTTCGGCGTCGGGCGTGTCGATCGCGGCGGTCGCGCCTGTCACGGGATCGTGGATCAGGAACCCGTAATTGTCCGAGAGGCAGGGGAATTGATGGATTTGAAGCATGTCCTAGCTTAGCCCTCTCAGTGCATGCGCGTCGATGTTCTGGCTCTCCAGCGCTTTTACGCTTCGCCCCTGGGCGAAGCCGCGCAGCGCGCGGCGGCGCGGCGCTTGGCGGCGCTGTGGCCGCACGCTGATGGGTTGGATGTGCTGGGTGTCGGCTACCCCGCGCCGTACCTCGACAGGTTCCGCGGCGCAGCGCGCCGCGTCACCGCGATGATGCCGGCAGCACAGGGCGCAGAACCTTGGCCTGCCAGTGCGCCGGTCGCGACCGCGCTCGCCGACGATACGCGTCTCCCATTCATGGACGCGGTGTTTGATCGCGTGTTGCTCGTGCATGCGCTCGAAGAGTGCGACGCGGTGCACACCATGCTGCGTGAAGTCTGGCGCGTGATGGCGCCGGAGGGGCGGCTCGTCGTCGTCGCGTCAAACCGCTGGAGCCTTTGGGCGCAATCGGACGCTTCGCCTTTTGGGCACGGCCGTCCGTATTCGCGCTCACAATTGGGCTCGCTGTTAGGTGACGCCATGTTCGAGCCTGTCGTTTCTGCCCGCGCGCTTTACCTGCCGCCGTGGCGTTGGGCGGCAGGTGCGGCGGACGCGTTCGAAAGCGTCGGTGAACTCGTTTGGCCGGCGCAGGGCGGTTTGTTGCTGATGGAGGCGGTGAAGCGCCTTTACGCCAGTACGGCACGCTCTGAGGGCCGGGTGCTCTTGGCCAAAGCGCCGCCGCGCCAGCGCGCCGAGCCCAAAGGCGCTATGCCCGAGAATAACCGCGAAACTTGAGGCTACGGGCGGGCGAGCCGTCCTAGTCGTTCCCACAAGGCGGTTCGTCGCACCCCCGGTGCGGGGCATGACAATTGGGCTAGGATCGCCCGTCTGCAGGCAACCCTAGCAAACCAAGGGGAATTCAGAATGGAAATGTCTCGGCGCTCGCTTCTGAGCGCAACGGCGGCTGGCGTGGTGCTGGCGGCGTGTCAGCCCCGCGCATCGAGCGGCGATCTCAACACGATCCTCGACGCGCTAGTGACGGACAGCCTCCGCGAGTCCCCGGAATTCGCGACCTCGCTCTCTGTTTCGGAAGAGCAGGCGGGCGGCCGTTACATCGATCGCCTCGGCGACTACTCACGCGCCGGCGCTGAGCGCTTCCTGCAGATTGGGACAAATGCGCAGACGCAGCTGCGCGCGCTGAACCGTGACTCGCTCGATGCGCGTGACGCGGTGACCTACGACGTCGTCATGACCGCGCTCGATGATCAAATCGCAGCAGCGCAGTTCAAGAGCGGCGGCGGCGCGCAGGCGCCATACACGGTCACGCAGTTGACCGGTTCCTACACGTTCATTCCGGACTTCCTGGCGAGCCAGCATCCGGTCACCAACCGCGAGCAGGCCGACGCCTACATCGCGCGTCTGACGGCCTATGGCCGCGGCCTTGACCAAGAATCTGAGCGCATTGGCCAAGACGCCGGTGAAGGCGTCATCGCACCGGACTTCGCAATCGACGGCGCGCTGCGTCAGCTCGGCGGTTTCCGTGGCACCGCGCCGGCGCAGACGGTGCTTGTCACGTCATTCCGTGATCGCCTGGCAGGCATCACCGATATCGCCGATGCCGACAAGACGGCGCTTGTCGCGCAAGCCGAGACCATCGTGCGCGACACGGTGCTGCCGGCTTACCAGCGCCAGATCGATGCACTGACGGCGGTCCGTCCGCGCGCGACGCATGACGCCGGCGTGTGGAAGCTGCCGAACGGCGAAGCGCTCTACGCAACGGCGCTCAAGGCTTACACGACGACGTCAATGGCGCCGGACGAAATCCACCAGATGGGTCTCGACCTCATCTCGCAACTCACGTCCGAGATGGACACCATCCTCCGCGCTCAAGGCATGACACGCGGCACCGTTGCCGAGCGTGTTGCCGCCGTGGGCCGCCGTCCGGATCAAATCTATCCGAGCACGCCTGCGGGCCGCGAACGTCTGTTGGCGGACCTCAACGCACAGGTTGCCGCGATCAAGGCGCGCATGCCGGAAGTGTGCGGCGTGCAGGCGCAAGCGCCGCTCGAAATCAAGCGTGTGCCGGAATACACGGAAGCTGGCGCGCCGGGCGGTTACTACCAAGGCGCGGCGCTCGATGGCTCGCGTCCTGGCGCCTACTACATCAACCTGCGCGACCCGGCGACCGAGTGGCCGAAGTTCACGCTGCCTACGCTCACGTATCACGAGGGCATTCCGGGCCACCATTGGCAGATCGCGATCCAACAAGAGTCGGGTTCGATCCCGTTCATCCGTAGCGCGCTGCTGGGCTTTAGTGCTTACGCTGAAGGCTGGGGTCTCTATGCCGAACAACTCGCCGACGAGATGGGCATGTATGCCAACGATCCGTTCGGCAAAGTTGGCTACCTGCAGTCGGCCGCGTTCCGGGCGTCGCGCCTCGTGTGCGATACGGGCATCCACTCGAAGCGTTGGACGCGTGAGCAGGCCATCGACTCGATGGTTGCCGCAACTGGCGATCAGCGTTCGAGCATCACTACGGAAATCGAGCGCTATTGCGTGTGGCCAGGCCAAGCCTGCAGCTACATGGTCGGCCGCCAAGCGATCAACCGCATGCGCGACAGCGCGCGCCAAACGCTTGGTCAGAACTTCGACCTGAAGGGCTTCCACGATGCGGTGCTGACGAACGGCTCGACGCCGCTCTCAGTCACGGAGTCGCTAGTGAACCAATGGGTCGCGACGGTCTCTGGCCCGGCGCAGAACTAAGGACTACCCCAAACGCGTTGGGCGGCGGCGTGAGTAATCACGCCGCCGCTTTCGTTTCGGCGTCGCGGCGAGGGGGATCTCCACGACGGCCGAGATAGCGAACGCCTTTGAGCCACATCTGAAGCGCTTCCCAGTGAATGCCGGCGATGACCTTGAACGTCATTAGCGGATTGGCGATCCAGGCGCGGAAGAGTTCTGGGTCAGTGAGCGGGCGGTGCGCGCCGGCGAACGAAGCGGTTAGCGCGACTTCGTCCCCGCGCTTTACGATCATGGCGACGGCCACGCGTTGCCCGGGCGGCGTGATGTTGAATTCGTACGTCAAGCCACCTTCGAGGAAGGGCGATACGAAGAAATCCTTGGCGCAGCTTTGTGTGAGATTGCCGCTCGCTTCGATCTTCGGCGGCAGCACATAAAAATGCGTTTCGCCAAACGTGTTCGACACTTCGTGCACCAAAGCAGCGATGCTGCCATCGTGGCGATAGCAGAAGTAAACGCTCAGCGGATTGAACACGTAGTTGAAGAGACGTGGCATCGTCAGCAACACGATGCGCCCGCCATCCCAGGCAATGCCGGCTTCGCGTAGCTTAGCGGTGATTTGAGGCTTGATTGGCGCACCAATGCGCGCGGCATGATCGAGATCAAACAGAGCGAAGAGCGCGCCGCGATTGTGCTTCAGTAGCTTCAGGTCGCGCGGAACATCGTCGAGATCGATCGTCAGCATAAACACCGGATAGCGCAGCCGGTGTTTGCCCGGGCGCATGTGCGCGACGTGGCCGGAATAGATCGCGTTCATGCAGCGATCGCCGGACGCTGCGGGGCGCCGTGCACGTAGATGCGCCCGGATTCGTCAGCCACGTTCCACGGGCGCCGCACGTCGCCTAGCTGCTCAGCGACCGCGAGGCCCGCTTGTAACCCATCTTCGTGGAAGCCCGCGCCAAAGTGCGCGCCGCAGAACCAGGTATTGCGCACGCCTTGCAGCGACCAGAGCTGCTCTTGCGCGCGGATTGCGGCGGCGTCGAACAGCGGGTGATCGTAGTCGGTTTCGTAGAGGATCGTCTCAGCGCGCGGCATGGTTCGAGGGTTGAGTGTGAGGAAGATTTGCTCCTGGCTTTTGATGCCCTGAAGCTTGTTCATCCAATACGTAACAACGCAGCCGCCGTCTGGATGATCGCCGACATAGTTCCAGCTTGCCCACAACGGTTCACGGCGTGGCATGAACGAAGCGTCGGTGTGTAGGACTGCATGGTTCTTCGCGTACTTGAAGGCGCCCAGCAGTGCACGCTCATCAACGCTAGGATCTTCCAGCATGGCGAGCGCTTCGTCGCCATGCGCGGCGATCACGACATCATCGTAGCGCTCACTGTTTCCCGTAGCGTCGCGGACCCATACGGCGCCGCCTTCGCGGCGCACGGAGACCGCGCCGGCATTCAGCCTTGCGCGTTCAGCGTAGGGGGCAGTGAGCTTCTCAACATAAGTGCGGCTGCCGCCTTCAACGGTTTGCCACTCGGTGCGTCCTTTGATTTTCAGCAGGCCGTGGTTCTCGAAGAACCGAACGAAGGCGCAGGCGGGATAGTGATGAATGTCCGAAATGGAAGCCGACCAGATCGCGGCGGCTTGTGGGAGCAAGTGATCGCGTTGAAAGGCGTCGCCATAGCCTCTTTGGTTCAGATATTCGCCAAGCGAGATGAGCTGGTCGCGGGTGCGCAACAGATCCAGCGGCGCATTGCGGTAGAAACGCAGCAAGTCCCAGGTCATCGACCAAAAGCGAGGGCTGATCAGATTGCGGCCGCCGCAGAGAAAGGCGTTCGTGTCGACAGAGGAGTATTCCATGCGGCCGCCGTTGAGCGAGACGCCGAACGACATGTCCGACATTTTCGTCGTCACGCCCAGATGCTCCAACAGCGCAACGAGGTTGGGGTAGGTGGCGTCGTTGAAAACGATGAACCCGGTATCAACGGGCGTCGGCCCCAGGCTGGTGTTCACCATTACTGTGTTTGAATGCCCGCCCAGGCGATCGTTCTTCTCGTAGACGGTTACGTCGTGTTTTTGGCTCAACAGCCACGCCGCCGACATTCCTGCTATGCCCGAGCCGATCACAGCGATATTTTGGCGGTGCGTATTCGTGCTGGAGGTGAAGGCCATAAATCGTTCCCGCTCCAGCGCGCTGTCGAGAGGCTGGTTCGTAAGCGGATACGGGCCGCTGGCGGCTGCGGTTCACTCTGATCCAGGCGGGGAACCGGTGCGTATGACCCTCGATGCGCGTGTTGGAATTCGCCCCCGTCGGCGCAAAAATGGCGTTTCCCCCGCGCCGGAGGATGCGACCGGTGCATGACCGCGTCGACGAGACGGATGAGGCGCTGCTCGCGCGCGTCGCCGGCGGCGATCGCGAGGCGTTCGCGTGCATCTTTGCGGCCTATGCGGGGAAGGTGAAAGGCTATTTGCTTCGTCTGGGCGCGCCGAGCGCGATAGCGGAAGATTTGGCCCAGGACGCGATGGTGGCAATCTGGCGGCGCGCATCATCGTTCGATGCAATGAAGGCGAAAGCTTCTACGTGGATATTCGTTATCGCTCGAAACGCGTGGATCGACAAATTGCGGCGCGAGAAGACGGAGTTGGCATATCGCTCAGTGACGATTGTCAGCGAGGAGAGCGGTGAGGAGGCGCCCGACGCAGCGTCGATGCGCACCCAAACAGAGGATCAAGTCTCGGCCGCCATGAGAGTACTGTCGGACGATCAGCGTCAAGTCGTGCAGCTCGCGTTCTTCGAGGACCGCCCGCATTCAGAAATCGCGGAGCGCCTGGCGCTTCCGCTCGGTACAGTCAAATCACGTTTGCGGTTAGCGCTCATAAAGCTGCGCGCGCATTGGGAGCAATACAAGTGAGTCCGCGTCACCACCCCTCTGACGATATCCTGACCGCCTACACCTCGGGCGCACTTGAGCCGGGATTTGGTCTTGTCGTCGGCGCACACGTCGAAGGCTGCGCGCACTGCCGCGCGCGCGTTGGCGCTTTTGAGGCCGCGTCGGGCGCTGCCCTTGAGGCGTTGCCGCAGGCCGAGGTGGGCGTGGATGCGCTCGCCAACGTGATGGGGCGTTTGAACGAACAAGCTCCTATCGCGCGAACGGATGCGAGGCCATTCGTTGAGCGCTTGTCGACGAAGCCAAAGAAGTGGCTGGCGCCGGGCGTATGGGTCGCGGGCGTGAACACGCCGCACGCGCCGCAAAACCGCGTCTACTTGCTGTCGGTGGCGTCGGGTGGACTGACTGCGCGGCACGAGCACTCCGGCGCGGAATTCTGCACGGTGCTCAAAGGCGCCTATCGCGATGAACTTGGCGTGTTCGCGGCCGGCGATTTCGCGGCGGCAGAAGCTGATCTCAACCACCAACCCGTGGTGCACGGCGACGAAACATGCCTTTGCCTCTTCGCCACCGAAGGGCGGCTGAGGCCGCAGGGCTGGCTCGGCAAGCTGGCGTTCCGCTACGCCGACGTCTAATTTCGTCGAAGCCGGCTTCGCAACCCGTGTGACCTGAGGCATAGCTCCCCGCGCTTCGTTCGGCGCGGGATGCTTCCATGACTGACGCTACACTTACGGCTGCTGCTCCGGCTTCCGCAGCGCGCCCGCTCGCCGCGGGCATTCGCATCTCCGAAATCGACATGCTGCGCGGGCTCGTCATCGTGCTGATGGCGCTCGATCACGTGCGCGACTATTTCTTCACCAACGGTGGGCTCGGCTCGAACCCGCTCGACCCGACAACGACGACCGCTTGGCTCTACACAACGCGGTGGATCACACACCTCTGCGCGCCGACATTCGTGTTTCTCTCTGGCGTCTCGGCCTATCTCCAGTTCGCCAAAGGCAAAGCGCCGCCGAGCCTTTCGCGGTTTCTGCTTACGCGCGGGCTGTGGCTGATTTTCCTTGAAGTGACGCTACTCAGCTTCGGCTGGTCGTTCGGCTTTCCGTACGCGTTCTTCATGCAGGTGATCTGGGCCATCGGCTGGTCGATGATCGCGCTGGCGGCGTTGGTGTGGTTGCCCCGAACGGTGGTGCTCGGGATCGGCATCGCCATCATCTCGGGGCACAATCTGCTCGATCCCATCAACGCGCAGGAACTGGGCTCCCTGCAGCTGTTGTGGACGTTCCTGCACGATGGAGGCCCGGTGTTCGTCGGCGAACAACCGATTGGCCTGATTGCGTATCCGCTGCTGCCCTGGATCGGCATCATCGCCTTTGGTTACGGCATGGGCGCGGTGTTCACCGAAGAGCCGGCAAAGCGCGATCGCACGATCCTTTTCACCGGTCTCGCCATGCTCGCGCTCTTCCTCGTGTTGCGCGGCTTCAGCCTCTATGGCGATCCAACCTTCGCGACCGGTCCGGAAGCCGTCGCCCGCGATTGGCGCGAACAGACCGCGCTCGGCGCCATGATAATGGTGTTCCTCGACGTGCAGAAATATCCGCCGTCGCTGCAATTCACGTTGGTAACGCTTGGCATCGTTTTCACGATCTGGCCGTTGCTGACACGGATCAAGGGACCGGTGCGCTCAGTGCTAAACACTTTTGGTGCGGTGCCGTTCTTCTTTTACGTGCTGCACATCTATCTCGTGCACACGCTGGCTATCGTTGCGAACGCCGCCGTCGGCAAGCCGATCGAGGGCTACTTCGACTACATGATCAATGTCTTCCTCGCGCCAGAGAAGCTGCAAGGCGCCGGTTTCACGTTGCCGTGGATCTACGTCGCTTGGATCGTCGTGCTCGCGCTGCTCTATCCGCTTTGCCGCTATTGGCAGCAGCTGAAAGCGCGGCGTCGCGATTGGTGGCTTTCGTACCTCTAGGCCGCGCGCTGTTCGCGCAGCGACGCCGTGATCTTGTCGGCGAAGGGCGCGAGCAGGGGCGGGCGATACGAGGCGTTCGCAGCCCAGCGCAAACGAGCGGCTTCGTTGACGTCCTCAAAGACGTTCAAGCCCTTGCGCCAGCGCGAGGTCATTGCGCGCATGATCGGGAAGCCCCTGCCATCGACGGACGGCGTGATCGGATCGATCTCGGCGAGGCAACCTGAAATCACCGAACCCGGTTCGCGCGCGATGGCGAGGCCAGCAAGCTCGGCGCCTTCGAGGACCCAGAGCAGCGCGCAATTCGAAAGTCCGCGTGAACCGCCGCCGCCAACGCCGCCATGATCGCCGGGAAACCATTGTTGCGCCACGCGCGGGCGCGAGCCTGGGGTGTTGAACTTGTCTATGTTCGTCCAAAGCGTCGGCGTAAACGGAGCGCGACGCTCATCGATCGCGACCGCGTGGCGCGCGTGCTCAACTGACCGCGATAGCGCCGTGTCGTGGAATTCGTATTGCGCATTCAAGCCAAGCGATACCGGCAGCAAACGCGGAATGCCGAGTGAGCCCACCGTGTCCCAAACGCCGAGATAGCGAATCGAGAGATCGACGGGCGGCGAGGTGAACGGCCGCGCCAGCCGCGGCCAAGCAATCGCATGCGCGACGCGGAAGCGCTCGGCTTCTTCGCTGTCCGCCGTCAGTTCGCGATGGCGATAGAGGTCGAGGGCAGCGCGTGATTTGTCGACGTGCTCGCGACGCAAGATGCCGCACTTGCGCAGCAAGCCGGCGAGCGAGCGCACCGTGTACGCGCCGCGCGAAAAGCCGAAGAGATAGGTCTGATCGCCGGGCTCGTAGTTCAGATTGATGAAGAGCCAGGCTTCCAACAAATTGTCGTCGAGGTCGGCGCCGGTCATGCCCTGCCAGAGGCTGACGCCATCGACCGACGCGCCTACGCCGGCTGAGTAATAGACGATCTGCAAATTGCCTTTGGCGTCACGCGAAGCGACCGAGCGCGCGGTCAGCGCCACATTGGTGAGGCTGTCGCCGTAGAGGCGCTGCCAAGTCCCATCGCAGCAGATGACGAGGCGCTTCATGCGATCACGGCGTCAGCAGGAAGACGGCTTCTTCGCAGAACCAGTTCGCGCGCCATATGGTCTTGGCGAACG
>CADEDT010000015.1 GCA_902826145.1 uncultured Caulobacteraceae bacterium | reverse complement strand
GTCATCATCGGCGGGGTGGTGTTTGGCCTCTTTGCCGGCATGGTCTATTGGTTCCCCAAGGCGTTCGGCTTCAAGCTCGATCCGTTCTGGGGCCATATCTCATTCTGGGGGTGGGTCGTCGGCTATTGGGTGGCATGGACGCCCATCTATATCGTCGGGCTCATGGGCACGACGCGGCGCGTGCGCTATTTCGAAGATCCGAGCTTGCAAATCTGGTTTGTGATCGCGGGCATTGGCGCGCTCATCATCCTGGTTGGCATTCTAGCCTTCGTCATTCAGATCGCGGTCTCGCTGAAGAACCGCGCCAAACTGCGCGACACCACAGGCGACCCGTGGAACGGACGGACGCTCGAATGGTCGACCGCCTCACCGCCGCCCAGCTACAATTTCGCCTTCACCCCGGTCGTGCATGAGCTTGACGCCTGGTACGACATGAAAGCGCGCGGCCATAAGCGTCCCGCTGAGGGCTTCCGGCCAGTGCACATGCCGCGCAACACAGGCGCAGGATTTATTCTATCGGCCTTCGCGCTTGCGCTTGGCTTTGCCATGGTCTGGTACATGTGGTGGCTCGCGGCGCTCAGCTTTGCGGCTCTGATCGGTTACGGCATCTTCCATTCGTTCAACTACAACCGCGCTTTCTATGTGCCGGTGGAAGAACTCGCACGCGATGAAGCCGCGCGCCGCGGCCTGGAGGGCGCGGCGTGAGCACAAGTCACGACACCACGCCCGCCGAGCCGACCTTCTATCTCATAGAAGAAGACGCACACGATACGGACGCTGCCCATGCGAGCCCGGCTTTGCTCGGCTTCTGGATCTATCTGATGAGCGATGCGCTCATCTTCGCCACTCTGTTTGCCGTCTATGGCGTGCTGGCGACGTCCTATGCAGGCGGTCCGACGCCGCAAGAGCTGTTCGAACTACCGCTCATCGCGCTCAACACCGCTTTCTTGCTCATCTCCTCGATCACTTACGGCATGGCCATGCTCGACATGCATGACGGCAAGCTGCGCGGCGTACAGTTTTGGCTAGGCGTGACTGCGCTCTTCGGCGCCTGCTTCGTCGGCGTCGAACTCTACGAATTTTCCAACTTGATCGCCGAAGGCGCAACGCCGCAACGAAGCGCCTTCCTCTCCGGCTTCTTCACACTCGTCGGCACACACGGCCTGCACGTCAGCGCGGGCCTTGTCTGGATTGGCGTCATGATCGTTCAGGTCGGGCAGCGGGGGCTAGTCGAAAGTCGGCGTCGGCTCACCTGCCTTGGGATGTTCTGGCATCTGCTTGACGTCGTCTGGATCGGCGTCTTCACCTTTGTCTATCTCTTGGGATCGTTGCCATGAGCGCGCATGATGCAACACCGGTCGACGTCCACGAAGCGGGCCACTCGCACGGATCGCGCCGTTCTTATTTGATCGGCTTCGCGCTCTCGGCGGCGCTGACCGCGATCCCCTTCTGGCTCGCCATGACTGGCGTCCTGGAAAGCGGCGCGACCGCCATTCTGGTCGTGCTGCTCGCGTTTGTGCAGATCGTCGTTCACACCATCTTCTTCCTGCACGTCAACACCAAGGCCGAAGGCGGCTGGATGCTGATGGCGTTCGTCTTCACCGCTGTAATGATCCTCATCGTCATCAGCGGCTCGCTTTGGATCATGTATCACCTGCACGGGAATATGATGCCGCCGCCGCTCGATGCTGCGCCACCGGCAAAAATGTGAAGCGCGCCGCGTTTCTGATCCTGTGCACGATATTGGCCACACTGTTCGCCGGCCTCGGCGTTTGGCAACTTGAACGGCTCAACTGGAAGAGAGCGCTCATCGCAACAGTCGATGCGAGGCTCAGCGCTCCCGCGCAAGACCCAGTTGTGCTGCGGCCTTGGTCTGACGATCTGGCCTATACGAAAGTGCGCGTGCGCGGCGTCTTCCTGCACGATCAGGAAACACTCGTCCTCGCGGTCACCGAACGCGGCGCCGGTTATTGGGTCATGACGCCGCTGGTGACCGACGCGGGCGTCGTTTTGGTCAATCGCGGCTTTGTCCCAAGCGCGATGCGCGCCGCGGATGCGCACTGGCGCCCGCCGGGCGTAGTCAGCGTCGTTGGGCTTGCGCGCGTCAGCGAACCTAACGGCGCTTTCTTGCGGTCGAATGCGCCGCGCGAACGCCGATGGTATTCCCGGGACGTCGCAGCGATTGCGAGCACGGCAGGCCTCTCCCAGCCGGTCGCGCCCTACTTCATCGACGCGGATGCAACGCCAAATCCTGGCGGCTATCCGGTTGGCGGTCTGACCGTCGTGCGTTTCTCCAACAGCCACTTGCTCTACGCTGTTATCTGGTTCGCCCTGGCGGGACTGGCTCTCGCCGGCGCGGTCCTCGTTTGCCGGCAGCATGCGTCGCGCAAGTCAGCGCCTTCAGGATAAGATATCTCTATCGCGTTCTATTGCATCACTACTGATGTATGATACATTAGGCAGTGCTTACACCAGCTCAGCTACGCGCCGCCCGTGCGCTGCTCGGGATTGATCAGCGCACCTTGGCCGACCTGGCCGGGGTTTCGCTGCCGACGATCCAGCGCATGGAGGCGAGCGAAGGCTTCGTGCGGGGCATGATCGATACGCTGACGAAGGTCGTCGCCGCGCTCGAACTCGCAGGCGTCGAGTTGATCGGCGAGAACGCTCCGAGTCACGGCGGCGGGCGCGGTGTTCGGTTGCGCGACCCATCGACCCCGCTGGCGCGGCCGCCAAATCTCGGCGCTGGCGACGGTCTGCCAGTGTGAGCGGGCGGTGAATACGCGCGAAGCGAAACCGCGATGGTTCGAACGCCTCGGCGTGAACTGGCGCCTCTATGTTCCCAAATCGATCACCGTCATCGCCCAAGAAGGCTATCGCTTCGCCGACTTTCGCGCCGACCTGCTCGCCGGACTGACCGTCGCGATTGTCGCGCTGCCGCTCGCCATGGCGATCGCCATCGCGTCAGGGACGACGCCGGACAAAGGCCTCATCACAGCCGTGGTTGCGGGTTTTCTGATCTCGGCGCTCGGCGGCTCGCGCTTCCAGATCGGGGGACCAACTGGCGCTTTTATCGTCGTCGTCTACGGCGTCATTCAAACCCACGGCTACGATGGATTGTTACTGGCGACGATGATGGCCGGCGCGATGCTGATTGTCGCCGGCCTGCTGCGCTTCGGCGATTGGATCAAATACATCCCCGAGCCGGTCGTTACGGGTTTCACGGCCGGCATCGCCGTTATCATCTTCACCAGCCAGGTGCGCGACCTCCTCGGTCTCGATGTCGATAATCCACCGGCGGCCTTCATCGCCAAGATCGAGGCCTTCTGGGACGCCCGCGCGACGATCGCACCCGCCGCTGTGGCGGTCGCGCTTGGCGCTGTTGCGCTCATTCTCGCCTTGCGTCGCTACGCGCCGAAAGCGCCTGGTTTTCTGATCGCGGTGCTCTGCGCCGGTGTCGCGGTCACGACCCTTGGTCTGCCGGTCGACACCATCGGCTCGCGGTTCGGCGGCGTACCATCGACTTTGCCGGCGCCGGCTTGGCCGGTGATTACGATCGAACGCGTGCGCGAACTGTTTCAGCCCGCCTTCACGATCGCCTTCCTCGCAGGCGTGGAGAGCCTGTTGTCGGCGATGGTCGCAGACGGCATGACGGGCCGCCGCCATCGCTCCAATTGCGAACTGACCGCGCAAGGCGTCGCCAATATCGGCTCGGCCTTGTTTGGCGGCATTTCCGCCACCGGCGCCATCGCGCGCACCGCCACCAATATCCGCGCGGGCGCCAAGACGCCGATCGCCGGCATGGCGCATGCGGCATTCGTGCTCGCGGCGATGCTCGCGTTGGGTCCGCTCATGGCTTACGTTCCGCTCGCGGCGCTTGCCGCCATTCTGGCCGTCGTCGCGTGGAACATGAGCGAGCAAGAGCGCTTCCGCTACTTGCTGGGCGGACCGGTGGGCGACCGCATCGTGCTCATCGCCACGTTTGCGCTGACCGTGCTCGTCGATCTCACAGTGGCGATCGAGGTGGGCATCGTGCTCGCGGCCATCATCTTCATGCACCGCATGGCCGAAGCAACCGCCATTGAGAAAGGCGTTTCGATCATCGAACGCGATCACGACGACTTCACCAATGGCGCGCGTGGTCCCTATCTTGCGCGCGACGAGCTTCCGAAAGGCGTCGAATTGTTCGAATTGCGCGGACCGCTCTTCTTCGGCGCCGCGAGCCGATTGAACGACGCGCTGGAAGCCGCCTTTCCACCGCCCAAGGCGTTCATCCTGCGCTTTGCCGCCGTGCCCATGGTGGACGTCTCAGGCGTCGGCGCCCTCAGCCGCTTTCTGAAGCGCTGCCAGGCGCATGGCGCGCAAGTCTTTATCAGCGAACTCAATCCAGGTGCGCGCATGGTGCTCAAACGCATGGGCGTGCTTGACATGACCAATGTGAGCGATGTCGCGCGCTACGAGGATGCACTGCAGGCCGCGGCGGCGGCGGCTGCCGCGGATTGAAGCGCGATGCGTCTCCTCGCCCGCCGTGACGGCTTGTTCGGCCCGATCAGAATCATGGAGCGACAGGTCGACAAGGCGCGACTCTATTGCATCAAATCGAGCGTGCAGACCATGGCGTTGCCGGACGGCGTCAGCGCGTTTGGCTATGTTCATGCAGCCAAGCTCTTGGCGCGCGACGCACAAGACGTCCTTCTGATCGGCGGGGGCGGCGGCAGTCTGGCCACGATGCTGGCGCGTCAAGGCAAGAGCGTCACCGTAATTGATATCGATCCGGCGGCCGAACACCTCGCGCGCGCCTATTTCGACCTCGACGCCCGCGTCGAGTGGCTGACGCTCGACCCGCTGCCTTATGTGCGCACAAGTCTTCGCCGGTTCGACGCTGTCATTGTCGACGCCTGTGACGCCGATGGCGTAGCCGCGCCATTCGATGATCCGGACGTTCTAGCCAGCTTGATCGAGCACATCTGTCCGCACGGCTCGCTCATCCTCAATCTTGTGCATGAAGACGGCGCGCCGCTACGCGGGGGATCCTTGCTGCATGCGTTCGTTGCACGCGGCTATAACGCTACACTCTATCGCTCGGAAGACGGCTGGGAAGGCAATGAGGTGCTGCATGTCAAGAAGGACGGCGCCACCGACACGCTGAGCGTCACCGATCTTGAGCGCCGCCCTGCGCAAACACGCACCTATCTCATGTCGCTTCGCGCGCATACGCCGAAGCGGTCCCGCTAGCGCGCCATGTTCATCGATCCCCCACCTCGCGTGCTTGGCCAAGCGATCGCGCGCGGTTTCATCGGGCGTTGCCCCGCGTGCGGTTTGGGACGGCTCATTTTCGGCTACCTTCGTCCAGCGGCGCGATGCGAGCGTTGCGGTGAGGCTCTCGCGCGCTATCAGAGCGCGGATTTCGCGCCTTATATCGTCACCTTCATCATCGGTCTCATCTACGTGCCGCTTGTCCTGGTTCTGGCGCCGCGCCAACAGCAGAACGAGCTTGGCGTCGCCTTCCTGCTGATCGCAGCGGCCGCAACGGCGCTGCTGCTGTTGCCGCGCGTTAAGGGCGGCGTCATCGGGCTGTTGTGGGCGCTTCGCGTCGGTAATGTCTGAGCCCCGATCGTGCGCTCACAGCCACGACGGCAGCGTTCGCCTTCGGCTAAATGGCCTCTGTCACATCTTCATAAGTCTCGACAATCACCTCCCCCGCCAACGTTGCGCGCCATGCCTGCAACAAGCTCTGCATACGGGGATCGGTCGCGATCCGCTTCTCGTCAGCCTCAAACGCGGCCTTCGTGTCATGCACCACGACTTCGATGTAACGAGACGGATCCTCGATGCTACGCAACAGCCGTAGCCGTACACCTGGCAGCGTCTCATAATAGGGAATGGCCTCGCGCAGGAAGGCGCTCAGTTCTTCGTGGTCGCCGGAGCGCGGCGTGATCTGCAAATGCACTATTCGCTGCGGCATGGGTCTCTCAACCTGATCACGATCGCGACCGCTTCCACGCTCACGGTTGCTTGGCCCTGGCGCCCTGCAGGATGCGATCCAGCGCCTCTCGAAGGTGGGGCTTGGACAAGAGCGCGCGCGCATCCGCAAAGCCCGCCTTTTCCAACGCAGCCAGAATGCCCTCAAAATCGTAGCGGCCGGTGCGCGCCAAATCGCCGGCGGCTGCAATCATTGCCCCATCAAGCCGGCGTTTGGATTCCGTCGCCTGTGACATGCGCTTGGTCCGAATGGCGCTCTCGCTTGGCGCCGCCGCCGAGTCGCGGCGCGCTGGCGGAATTAGCACATGGCGATCGCGGGGACGCAACGCGCGCGCTGACGCATGCCCTCTTCTACGTTTTCTTTCCCCAGTGGCGCGGTGTGCCACCGAGCCAAGCCCGTACGCTGTCCAAACGTTTCCATCGCTTGATCTTGATCAAGCCAGACGACGCACCGACTTCGCCGGCCCGCGAGCGTCCAGCACGTTGAGGCGCACATTGTCAGGGCGTCGGCGGCGCCGGCGCTGGCTCCTGGATTGCTTCCAGATAAGCGATCAAAGCGTCAACGCCTTGGGGATTGAACTGGAAATCCGGCATCGGATGGGTGACGCGAATGCCCTCGATCAATTCCTGCTCGAGAACATCGGCGTTGTAGCGGGACAGCACCGTCCGAAATGGCGGCGCCGAAACATTGGGACTTGCCCCGTAAGGTCCGACGGCGTGACAGGCCGCGCACTCCGCTTCGGCGATGTCGCGTCCATCGGCGATCAAATCTTGCCGCGAAGGCTCAAACGCGGCCTCACCTCTCGTCTGCGAGTCCGCAGCGCAGCCAGCCGCAATCAGCGCCAGACCAAGAATTGCCGATCTCCACATGGCGCATGCTCCCTTCGCGAGTTTATCACGCACTTGAAAACCGTCGAGTCGACGATCGCGTGGGTCGGAAGCGCGCCAAATGGCGTCGTTGCGTGATGAAGCGCCGACTCGGCCGTCTCAAGGCTCAGGATGGCCGACACATTGCGCCAAGACAATGTTCTGATCCCGCGTCAAAGCCATCGCCTTGGCCAGGGCGGCACGGTCGATCAAGGTACGCACGACCGTAGCCAACCCCTCCGCCGCGCAGAAGAGGTAGACGTTCTGTGCGATGACGGCGGCGTCCGCGGCCGCAAAGGTCTCGCGATCGACTGCGCTCGATCCTTCCATCTTAGAATAGTCAGCCACGTAGATGAGGCTAACCGGGGCCTCCGCGACGAAGTCCTGTACGCCGGTGACCGCGCGTAGATCTCCATCGGCGACGAGGTTCAAACGATTGTCAGCGGCGTCATAGCGATAGATGCCGGTGCTCAGCGCAACATAGACATCGATCTCGCGCCAATTGCGTGCGGAAGGCGCTGTGCGCCCGCCGTCGTCGGGCCTGTTGACGCCGCAGGCGGCCCACAACAGATCGGCAAGCCTCTGCGTCTCAAGTTCACGCTTACCGAATTTGCGGGCCGAAGCGCGCCGGCTTAAAGCGTCGCGGAGCGGCGGCCCACCGGAACGGCGCACGTAGGGGAGTTGAATATAGTCGTGACGTTCCGCCGGGCGCGCTCCCATTTCCCTGCTCTCCTTTCACACGGCCTATAGTGTCATGGCCCTTGGGGACGCCCGTTGATCCAACGCAAAGAAGCCGTCACTGCGCCAATTTTGGCTGTGACGCGCCCGGGAACTCTGCCCGTCCACAAGCGCGGCCGCCGGACCAACGCTCAATTTGAGGCAAATCAGCTTGAGCTCGACGAGACCGCGCTATGAGGCTTTGCGAGGTCCAGATCATGCGCATTGTCATTGCCGCCCTTTTGTCTCTAGCGCTCAGCGCCTGCGCGCGCGCCGAGGACCGACCGGCCGCATGGTCGGAAGCTCACCTCGATGATCTCGTAGCCGTGGCGGAAAGCGTCCAACGCGAAGGTTTGCCGCCGCAAACCGCCGCCATCGAAGAGATCGCCCGCTTCCGGCATATGGCCGACACAGACCCCGTTGCTGAAGTCCAGCTTTACGTGGCGGCCGATGCTCTCTTTACGAGTCTCGCGCGCACATATGCGCAAGGCGGCGCAGATGCGCAGCGCGCCGATCAGGATTGGAGCATTGCGCCAAATGCCGAACCTGACTTTGAAGGGTTGCGGCTCGCGCGCGCGGACGGAGCGCTGCCTTCAGCGTTGCTGGCGCCTCTCTTGCCAAATTCTGCCGAGTACGCCGTCCTCCGCAATGCGCTGGCGCAGGTTTCCGCAGAAGCGCCCGGTGCGCTCGATGACAATCTGTCGCGCGAAGCGCGCATTGTCCGCCTGCGGGCGAGTCTCGAACGCTGGCGGTGGCTGCCGCGTGATCTCCCCGAGCGCCGCATCGAGGTCCGCATCGCTCAATTCGAAGCGCGCCTGCTTGCCTCAGATCGGACGACGCGCACGCACGCCGTCATCGTCGGCGCGCGGCAAACGCCAACGCCGAGCTTTGAAACCCAGATCAGATCGGTGACGCTCAACCCCGCTTGGGAGCCGCCGCCAAGCATTGTCGCCGAACTGGTCGAGCGCTTTCGCAATGATCCGGATGCGGCGGCCCGCGAGAACTTCGACGTGTTAGACTCAGAAGGAGGCGCGTTGGAGATCGCCTCCGTCGATTGGCGTACGCGTCCGTTCCGGTATCGCCTTCGTCAACGGCCCGGCCCCGGCAACGCCCTTGGTCAGATTCGATTCGACATGCCCAACGCCTTCGCCATCTACTTGCACGACACGCCGAGCCGAAACCTGTTTGAACGCCCGATGCGCGCGTTCAGCCATGGATGCGTCCGCGTGCAAGCGCCAGATGAGCTGGCGGTGGATGTGCTGCAGTCTTCTGACTGGACCGTTGAGGCGTTGCACGAGGCTATCGCCGCGGGCGACACGCGCACGCTTGCCGTCCAAGACGAACTGCCAGTCTATTTGATCTACATGACCGCGACTGTCAGCGCCGATGGCGGCGTTCAATATGCCGACGATATCTATCGCCGGGACAACGCCGTAATCGCTGCGCTCGATGGACCCGAAACGACCTTAGTTCAGCAGCAAGCCGGCGCCATCGCGACCTGCGCCGGCTAGTCCGTGCGAGTCATAGCCTTGCGAGCGGACTTCAAACGCTGAACAAGTCCCCTTGCTTCGGCTTCTTTGGCGAAGGGCGCGTCCGCCGTCCGCGGAGCTTGACCTGTTTCATCGCCGCCAGGCTGTGATGACGAGCTTCAGCGTGGCGCCGCTCGGTTTTGCGTGCACGGTCAAACGCCGTTCGTCCCTCAAACGTTGCGATAGCGCGCTTCAGGGCTTCGATCTCGTCCTCGCGCCAAAAGAGCCTGCGCCCCTTCGTCGTGGCCTCTGGAAATCCTTTCACGCCGCGCGATACGCGCCAGAGTGTGGCGCGGCTGACGTCGCAAACCTTCAGTATGCGTTTCAGCGGGATGAGTTCATTGCCGGACGACACGTCTATCATCGCGATAAGGGCGCAGCTGGATATCGCGCATCACCAAGACACGCACCGGCGCGCCGGCGCGCACGCGAAGCGTCGGCCGCACCGACAATTCGCGGTCAATGATGCGCCCGCCCGTCTGCGCAGCCTGTTGTGCGGCAGCATCGCCCACGCTTTGCCCGAGCGATCCCTCTTCTTCATCATCTTCGGCATTGTTGGCGACGACGCTGATGATCGCCGACAGCCCGATCGCGCCTATGAGGCGATCAAGATGATGATCCGTACGGTCCGATACTCCTGCCGCGCCGCCCGGATCGGCGCCTTGCATGCCTTGCAGATTGATCGACCACCCGCTCGGAAAAATGAGGCGATTCCACACGAGCAGGATGCGCCGATCGCCGTAACGCACGCTGTTGTCGTATGTGCCTATGAGCCGCGCGCCCTGGGGAATCAGAAGATGATCGCCCGTCACCGAATCATAAACCGGGGCCGTCACCTGCGCGATTACGCGGCCAGGGAGATCGGAATTGAGTTCGGTTACAAGCGCGGCCGGAATAACGGCGCCAGCAAGCACTTCATAGCGCGAGCGCGGCGGCGTTAGCCGCGCGTCGAGACGCTCATCGTCAGCGCCCCCGTTTGCGCGAACATCTGCAACGCTATCGCGGCCCGCATTGAACAGAATGGGTGACGCGCGCGCGGTTTCGAGCGGGCTGGGTTCGGCACGCGCAGGCACTGACGCTGACGCGGCCGATCCCGCACCGGACCAAGCCGGATCGTCCGGAGGCGAGAGCGCAGTTTCCGGCGCCCCATCGCCCCAAAGCATGTCGCCTTGCGGCGGCGCTTCGAGATCGGCGACATCATATTGTCCGGGCGCGGACTGAATGGATTCTGGGGGGCCGCCCGCGGTTGCGACGGCGGCGGCCTCATGCCCACGCCGAGGCTGCTCGCTCAAGCCAAACAAAAGCGCCGTCGCGATCACCGCGCCCATAACAATCGCGCCGCCCAGAAGCACCTTGCGCGACAAACGCTTCGGCGATGGCGGCTTGGTGCGGATCGCCAAGTCCGGCGCGGACGCTTGCGCGGCTGCGTGCGCGGTGTTGCTCATGGCCGGCGTCTCCGCGGCGTGCGTGGCGGCGGTACGCTCAAGCGTTCAATCCTGACGATGATCGGTGAACGCGCGCCAAGCCGGAGTTCGGCGATGTCGAACACGCGGTCCACCATGTAGCGGCGGCCATCGATGCGATAGTTCGACAATTCAACCCCTTCAGACGTTATCACGAAGAGAGGCGGCAAGTCCGCGGCTTCGGTGGCGCCGCTGAATTCTATCCATGTGCGACGCCCATCATCGAACACGCGCACGGGCGCCCAAGCCGGCCGGCGGCCGCGCGTAACGCGCACCCGATAGTCAAAATTGAGCGCACCGATGCTTGCGGTTTGCAGACCCTCAGCGCCGGGGTCGCGCGGATAGCACCAGGCGATCTGAGCGGAATAGGCTTCGCTCGCCTGCGACATCGCCTCCACCAAATACGTGCGCCGATCCGTCACCAACACGATGTTGGTGCGCAGGTTCGCCGCCTGCGGTTTGACGAGCACGATGGTGCGAGGCGCGGATGCGCCATCCGTTGTCGTTTCCGTCACCAGCCAGCGCGACGTATCGCCCGCGGCGACATCCTGAAGCGTTTCTCCCTCCTCCAGCAAAATGGTCGAGATGAAATCCGGATTGGTGTAAAGCTCGTAGAGCGCGCCAGGCGCGTAAGTATAAACATAGCGCGCTGCTTCAAAGCCGCTCCGATCGGGACGTTGCCGCGCCGCGCCATTGGCGTCGCGCCACACTTGCGCAGGCGCGCGCGCGGCGCGCGCGCCGCGTGCGGGCGCCGCCGCTTCAAGCTGGAGCGGCCGGCACGTCTCTGCTTCGATGGCTTCCTGCGCGTTGCTCACGCTCGGAACGAACAACAGCACCAGGGCGGCCGCGAAAAGGAAAAGTGACCGTCTCATCGCACGCGGCTCCACGAGAAATCGGAGATCAGTAACCCCAGGGGATTGGTGGCGATGTCGTCGGCTGTCCGCGGCGGGCGTGTCGTCACGGTGAAGACGCCGCTATACGCCTCACCGTCGTTCATGCCGCCGCCATTGGTCGAACGCTCAATCCAACTCACTTCGTAGGAATTGTCCGAACGCGCGATGATCGAGCGGATGTAAACGGTGCGTCCAACGCGACCGAGACTAAGGAACGGATCGTCCTGCCGGGCGATTTCGGTCAGCTGCGCCGCCGCCTGCGGCGTCAAGAACTTGTACGCCTCAAGCCAGTTTTCGCGCAGCACCACGCCATCGGTTGGCAACGAACGCACCAAACGTACAAAACGGCCAATATGATACGCAGTCTGAGCTTCGGCCGGAGTCCAGCGCCCGTCAGCGGCGCGTACGCTCAACACCTGACCTTGAGGATCAACTTCCACCACATGGACAAATGTCCGTTGCTGCAGCGCGACGATGATAAGACCCGCAACCAACACAGCCATCAGCGCCAGGCACGCGAATGCAACCCGGCGCCATGTGCGCGCAGACAAAACGGCGCTCCCCATCCGCGCATCCCATTCCTGCTGCGCGCGCCGATAGGGCGTCTCCGCAGGCTCAGGCGCAAAACTCTTTGCTGGAGCCCGGAAAGAGAACGTCATGGCTTGCCTCCACTGCTTGGCGGCGGCGGCGCCGGCGATGGCGCCGGCCGCGGTTGCATGCCCGCATAATTGATCTGCGCCGCGCCGCCGCCGCCGCTTCCGCTCTTGCCGCCGCCGCCAAGGGCGCGGCTCGCGCGTCCCAGCATGCGGCCTCCGGCCAACAATGCTCGGCCGCCCTGCACTGCGCCCCACGCGGCGACCGCCGGGTATCCAACGGCGCGCGCGCCAGCGCCTTGGCCCGCACGCATGGCGTCCGCGCCGGATAGGTGCGGCTGGCCTTGCACAACTTCGCTCGCCAGCATTGGGCCGAACCACGCGAGCGTCATCACGGTGAGGCCAAACAAAAGAACGTTGAGCACGCCGCCTTCATCCAGCGTCATCGTCGCCGGCAAGCTGTCGACGAAGGTGACGGAAATCGAGGCGATGAAGGCCAGCACGAAGAGCCGGATCGATGAGCCAACGACCCAGCCGATCGGCCGCTCCGCCACCCAGGACGTGCCGCTGAACACCCCCCACGGAAGCGCCACGAACGCAGCGAGCGCGCCAAGCTTGAACGCGATCAGCGCCACAAACACTTGTAGCGCCAGCAAGAAGAAGCCGAGCATGGCGCAGAACGCCGCCGCATAGATCGCGATTAGCGGCCCGAAGTCCGTCAAGATGTTCATGCCTTCGCCGAGGGCGGCGGTGCGGCCGAACATTTCAACGCCGATTGAGGCGACGCGCCCGGGATTGTGCAGATCCGCCATGCTCATGCCGTCGCCGCCGGCGCGCAGTCCAAGCATGGCGCCTGATTGATTGATGGCGGTGGCGATCGACGACCAATTGTTGATGAGAAAGGCGAAGAACCCGACGAACAGCACCTTGCGGAAGAACGCAGCCATGGGCGCTTCTTGCGCCAGCGCCCATTGCGCGCCCGCCAGCGTGATCGAAATGACAATCAGCGCATTCAGCACATACCGGACATCGCCAGCGATCAAGCCAAAGCCGGAATCCGCGACCGCGAGAAAGCGGTCGAGGAAGGTGTTGACGGTTGCCGGATCCATGAGACGACGCTCCGTTCAGAACGCCGTGCGCGCGGGCGCAGGCGCTTCGCGGCGTTCCGTTGGGAAGGCGCGGCGGCGAATTTCTTCAGCACGCTCCTCCCGCGCCAGGCGTTCCATGCGCTCGGTTTCGAGCGCTCGGCCCTGCATGATCAGCAGCGCGTGGATCTCGGCCAGTTGCGAGGCCTGAATCCCCAGCAATTGGTTGCTGGCCTGAATGGCGCCCGTCTGCCCTTCCGCATCCGAAGAAGACTGCATCGCCCGCTCAATGCGTCCACGCGCGCCTTCGATCGAACGCGTCGCGCGCGCCTCAGCTTCCATGGCGCGCTGGAGACTGGCCCGGCTTTCCCGCAGCCATTGATCCGATTGGCCGAGGACCGCCTCGAGATCGAAGCGCTCCCAAGTCTCTGGATAAAGCGTCTGCAGATCCTCACCGAGCTGATCGGCCTCGAAGGCGATGCCCTCGACGCTTTCAAACAGCGCACGCGCCTCGGAAATGGACTGCGACAATTCCGGCGACAATTGCAGCGGGTTCTGCTGCAGCATGGCGGTCGCTTGCTCAATCTGGCGCACCTGGTTGCGCAATTGCTCAACCAGATGCGTTACTTGCGTGATGCTTTGCACCAGATTGGCGGGGTCGATGACAGCCATCTGCGCCCGCGCGGGCGTGGCCGGTCCGCAGGCAAGAGTGGCCGCGATGGCGCAGGCGGCGATCAATTTCAACGGCATGACACGCATGGGACGGCTCCTTCTATTCGGCTGCAATGGGTTGCGCAGGATGCGCAGGGATCGGCGGCTCGGCGTTGAAGCGGCGCACGGCGTCAGCGGCGTCACGCTGACCGCGCGCATCGAGCCATGCGGCAGCGAAGGCGCGCCCAGGAGCGGCCTCCAGCACCCGGTCCATCAAGGCGTGATCTTCCGGCCTTGAGGCGCCGACAAAGGCCAAGGCCGCGGGCCCCAAGCCAAGTTCAAACAAGCGGCAGCCGTCGCGGCTGACCACATAATAATCGCGCTTCGGCGTCGCGTTCGCGATCAGAGCGATCTGGCGCGTATTGAGGCCGAGGCGTTCATAGAAAGCGCGCGAGCGCGGCTCGCGGGCGCGATCGTTCGGCAAATAGATTCGCGTGAGGCAGGCCTCGATGATCGTTGAGGCGATCGGGCTGGTCTCGACATCGGCCAGCTCCTGGCTGGTGAAGATCACAGCCACATTGCGCTTGCGCAGCGTCTTCAGCCATTCCTGGATGCGGCTGGCGAAAAAGTCGTCGCGCAGGAAGAGCCAAGCTTCATCCAGAATGAGCAAAGTCGGCTTGCCGTCGAACCGGCGCTCGAGCACGCGGAAGAGCGCCGCGAGCACGGCGCCAACCGCGCTTTGCTTTCGCATGAGATCGTTCATCTCAAATGCTTGCACGCGCCCATAACCTAGGCTTGAGCGATCATGATCGAGAATCCGGCCGTGGGGTCCGGCATGTGTATAAGGCGCGAGCGCCGCGCGCGCGGATGCGTCTTGAACCAGCGCCATGAAGAGCGTCAGCGTGCGGTCTTCGATCGGCCGCTGACTCAAGAGCTCAAGCACGCGCCAAAGTTCGCTGCGCAGCTCTGGGGTGACGGACACATTGGCGCCGGCGATCAAGGCGGCGATCCAATCAAGCGCCCAAGCGCGCTCGTCCGCGTCATCGACCCGCTCCAGCGGCTGCAAGCCGAGCGCGCCCTCCTCGCCAAGATCGAAGAAGTCGCCGCCGAGCCCCAGAATAGTGGCGCGCACCGAGCGCTCTTTGTCGAAGGCATAGACTTGAGCGTCGGGATAACGCAGCCATTGCGCCGCAAGCGTCGCCAGCAGCACGGACTTGCCTGCGCCCGTTGGCCCCACGATCATGGTGTGGCCAACGTCACCGACATGGGTCGAGAGCCGGAATGGCGTCGCCCCATCGGTCGCCGTCAACATCAGCGGCGGCGCGCCCAGATGATCATTGCGCTCAGGACCCGCCCACACCGCGCTCAAAGGCAGCAAGTGCGCCAGACTCGGGGTTAGCAGAATGGGCCGGCGTGCGTCGGCATAAGCGTGACCAGGCAGTCCACCCAACCAGGCTTCGACCGCGTTGACGCTCTCGACTTCGGTCACGAAGCCGAGACCGTCCGCGACTTGTTGGATTTGCCTCACGCTCTCGCGCGCGATCTCTTCGCTCTCTTCGCCAACGACGATGGTGAGCGTGGCATACCCGGCGGCTACAGCGTCTGCTCCCAATTCCTGTAGTGCTGCGTCGGCATCTTCCGCTTGATTGGCGGCGTCATTGTCAAACAGAACGGATTCTTCGCGGAACATCGCTTCACGCAGCAGCGTCGCAATGCCTTTGCGTTTCGAGAACCAGCGCTTGCGCGTCTTCTCCAACTCTTTGCGGCCCTCCTCTCGATCGAGCGGCAGGAAGCGCGTCACCCAGCGATAGCTGATCGGCAATCGATTGAGCGCATCGAGAAGTCCGGGTTCGGTCTCGGTCACATACGAACGAACCGATATGACCTGCAGCGAAAGCCGCCCAAGCTTGGGCGCCAGTCCGCCGACGAGCGGCGTGTCGGCGATGAGTGCGTCGAGATGAAACGGCGTGTCCGGTACGGCGACCCGATGCGGCCGCTCGGAAACGCAAGCGTGCAGATAGCTCAGCGTCTCTTCGTCCGACAGCCAGCGCACCGCAGGCGCCATCGTCTCCAACAGCATCCGCAGCTGATCGGTCTCGCTTTGGAAGTATTCGAGCAAGCGGCGATAATCGACCCGTTGCGGCGCTGCGCCCTCGCCCTCCGGCGCACCGTCGAACAGGAAACTCTCAAGCTTGCCTTGCCGTTCAGCGGGCGGAAGCCAGGTGAATGTCAGATAATAACGACTTTCGAAGCGGGTGCCCGCGCGCTCGAACACGGCGCGACGTTCTTCATCGATCAGCCACGACAGAGCATCGGGCCAGGCGCTGTCGGGATAGCCGGGCGCGTGCCCGCGGCGCGCTTCGACGTGCAGACACCAGCCAGAACCCAGACGGCGCAGCGCATTGTTGAGGCGCGCGCTTGCGCCCATCAATTCGGCTGGCGTCGAGGAATCGAGATCGGGTCCGCGAAAGGTCAGCGTTCGCTGCAGCGCGCCATCCTTGTTGAGGACGACGCCTTCCGCCACCAAGGCCGCCCACAACAAATAATCGCTAAGCCGTGCGCCAGTTTGCCGATAGGGACGAACATCAAGCATTGTTTGTCTCCCGCTTACGTCGCGAAGTACGGCGGCTTGGCCAGATGACGCGGCCAGGTTTCCAGGAACCAAGGATCGCGCGCCGCCGCCCATGCGGCACAGCCTTGCAGCACGATCCAAACCGGCACGCCGATGATGGGTTGCTGCAGGCCGAACGAGATCGCCGCGCAGACCGTCGCATTCAGAATGGCGAAGCCGCGCGGCACGCCCGCCATCAGAATGGGACGCGTGAGGCTGGTGCGCAGCGGCGTGACGTAGCCTTCGGGAAGATCATCCATGGCGCACCTTCAAATCATCGCACCGCCGGCAAAGCCGAAGAAGGTTAGACCCCAGCTCACTGCGGCAAACATGATGGCGATGCCCAGACCTGCCCAAGCGAGCTTGCGCACGCCGCCGCCGCCTTCTGAAAACGCGATGGTGACGCCCGCGATGACGATGGCGATCACACCCGCCGCGCGCGCGACAGGACCGGTGATCGAGTCCACGATCTGCTCAAGCGGCCCTTCCCAAGGCATGCCCGAGCCTGCGGCATAGGCAGGCGCCGCGAGCACGAGCACCAGGAACGCGGCCGGCGCCGCGCGCAGCAAAGTCCGGGCTTTCATACGAACTCTCCCCTCACATCTTCGAGGTCCAAAATGTCTGTGATGACGCGTCCGCCTTCGCGCCGGGTGATGAAGACCACCATGTCGATGGTGGCGGCGATCAGACGCTTGGGCGGGCTCGCGCGCGCTTCCATGCAGAGATCTTCGAGCCGCAGCAGCGCGTCCTCTGCCGAATTGGCGTGAAGACTGAGCAATCCGCCAGGATGGCCCGTATTCCAGGCCTTCATGACTTCAAGCGCCGCACCGTCGCGCACTTCACCGACGACGATGCGGTCGGGCCTGAGGCGCAGCGTCATCTGCACCAGATCGCGCATGCTGACGGACGGCGCGCTTCGCTTGGTCAGAAGCTGCACGGCGTTCGAACTGGCGCATTGCAGTTCGGCGGTATCCTCCAGGATGACCACGCGCGCGCCACGGAAGGACGGCTCGGCCAAGAGCGCGTTCAAAAGCGTCGTCTTGCCGGAACCAGTGCCGCCGGCGACGACGATGTTGCGCGCTGCCGCCACAGAAGCGGCGACGCGCTCGGCTTGCGCGGCTGTCGCTATGCCATCGCGGACATAGTCGGCGAGCGTGTAGATGATTCCCGGTCGCTTGCGGATGGCGAGGATCGGCGCGCTGGCCAGCGGCGGGAGGATTGCCTGAACACGGGCGGCGCTGTCAGGCAGGATCGTGGCCAGCGTCGGCCGATCCTCGCCAACGGTTTCACCGGCTTCATGCGCCAAGAGCCGGATCGCGGCCTCCCGGTCATGCGGTGAGAGTTTATGCGGCGTGCACTCAAGGCCCGCGCCGACCCGGTCGAGCCACACGCTGCCGTCCTCATTGATAAGCACTTCAACCACATCAGGCGCTTCGAGCGCAGCCGCGATGGCAGGACCTAGAGCGCGCGCGAGCGCCGAACGCCGGCGCGCAACGCCGATCGGAGAAACCACGGCGTTCATGCCGGCGTCTCCGCCTGATGCGCCAAGCCATTCTCGGGCGGGATGGCGAGCGCCGGCGTTATCAATTCACGCGATGCGATCGACTTGCCGGGCGACAAACCTTGCGCCACAAAATCGAGGAAGCGTTCGAAGCGCGCTTCGGCGCTGGCCGCGGCGCTTTCTTCCAAGCTTTCGTCAATCGGCGGGTTGTGCTCCAACCACACGCGCACGAACAACAGCAGCACTTCCTTGAAGATCAGAATTTCGCCGATCGCTTTGTCGAGCCGCGCATCGGTGCGCGAGGCCTGACGGCGCTGCTGCTCTTCATTCTCGGGGTGGCGCTTGTCGAAGCGCGCTTTCACGGCGTCGGCGACAATGCTCGATTCTGAACGGCTCTGCTCCTTCGCCATGCGTTGGATGCGGCCTTCGAGGTCGCGCGGCAGATAGACTGTGATGCCCGTGCGCGGCATGGCCGTCATATCCCCTTCGATCGGCGCGCCCGCGTGTCGAGCGATGCTTCGGCATTCGACTCAGGCGCTGGGTCTGGAACATTGAGCGGCGGCGACGCAGTGCTCGGATTCGCGCCTGCGCGAGAGCGTTTGACGTCGTGCGCGCCCACGCCCTCTCCGCTCCCGGAGTCTGGTGAGAGGTTCTCGCGTCCGGGCGGCGGCAGGATCTCGCCGTCTGGTCCGCGAAATCCTGCGAGCGCAATCTCTGAGATCTTCTGCGGTTTGACGGCGGCGGAATCGAACAAGTCCGGCTGCGGCGCCAATCCGCGCTCCGACATCGCCGGCCGCGAGCGCAGCGGCGGCGCCTTTGGAACGAGTCCGAGCGCGCGCACATCACGCCAGTCATGCGCGACGCTCAATGTCGGGCGAACGGTTGAGGAAGGCCGCAAACGCCGGCGCAGCACGCGCTCCTCGTCAAACCGCAATTTCTTGGCCCGCAACGGCCGGGCGCCAGAGACAAAGACCAGCTGCTCATCGCGCGGCAGCGCCCTCACCTGCGCCGAGGTCAGCAGCGGCCGGCGTTCTTCGCGCACCGTCGTCGTACCGCTACGCCATCCCAGCAGCGGCCGCGGCCGCCGATGCGTATGGCTCTCGCGCAGCTCCCAGACTTCGCCCGCCATTTTGGCGATACGTTCGCTGGTGTCTTCGTCATTGGCGGCAAACGCCGTGACGATGTGGCAATTGTCCACGATCACATTCTCGCGGCCGTAGGTCTTGGTGACGTGGTGCAAGGATTGACAGACGAGCGACGCCTTGAGGCCGTAACCGGCCATGGCGCCCATCATCACCTCGAAAAACGGCATGCGCCCGAGCATCGGAAACTCGTCGAGCAGCAACAGCATGCGATGCCGTTTCGGCCGGCCCTGCGCATCCGCGACATGCGCGCCTATGTGCGCGATGTGATGGGCCGCGCCGAGGCGGCCTTGGGGACGCGGCTCGAGTGGTTCGCGGTCGACCATTGGGACACCGACAATCCCCACACGCACATTGTCCTGCGCGGGCGCCGCGCGGACGGTCGCGATCTCATCCTGCCCCGGGAGTATGTTCAGCATGGATTTCGCAATGCGGCGCGCGACGCGGCCACGGCGCGTCTTGGCCTGCGCACGCGCGAGGATGCCCGTGAAGCGCTAAGACGCGAGGCGCTGGCGCACCGGCCGACGCGGCTCGACCTCCTGATCGCCGGCCAGCTCGACAAAAATGGCCGCGTCCGCATCGCCGAACTCAAAGCGCCGAACGGCTCGCCAGATCTCGCCGACGCGCTGAAAGCGCGCGCCCACGAGTTGAAGCGCTTGGGCCTGGCGCAAGAGATCAGCCGCAACGTGCTCTCGTTTCAGACCGGGTGGCGCGACGCGCTGAAGGCGATGGAGCTCCATCTCGACGTCCGCAAGGCGCTCATGCGCGCCCGTCAACTCGAAAGCCAACGCACGCTCACCAACCCCGCGCGGCAAGCGCCTAAAGGATTGCGGCTTCCCTTCGGACTCGGCCTCTGACGCACGTCTGGATGACAAGTGATTCAGAGTAGGCGTGCGGGGCGCATTTGCACTGGACACGCAGAATCCGACGAGAGACGATTCCCATCAGGTTGCGCGCACGCGATGGAGCCTCTCTCGTGGTTACGGTTATTGCGATCTTCGTTGTTTTGGTGCTGGCGCTATGGCTCTGCGCGGCGCTGGCGATCGCCGTGCTTCTGCTCAATTGGGGGGCGCCAGCGGCGGCGGCATTCGCGACGTTTGTCACCGCTGATCGTCTGGGCGCCGATACGGCGGTGGCTTTGATCGCAGCGCTTCTGGCCTTTGCCGTTGCACGCATCGTCATCGTGGTCACGCTCCGCTCTCTCATCGGGCTATGGCGGATGATCGTTGAACCGCGGCCAGCGCTCGCCGCCTAGGGGGATGTATCGGCCTGTGCGCTCAAGCCAAGTCCATAGGCTTGTCGCAATCGCGCGATCGCCTCTTCGATCGGCACGTCCGCGAATGTCTTTACGTCCGCATCGCCGCCAACAAGCGTCAAGAACTGATCGAGATCGCTTGACACTGACGGCGCCAGCGTGATCGCGGCGTCGGCCGGCAACAATTGCGCCAATCGGAAGACGTCGGAGCGATGCTTCCGGACATCGTCGCCGCTGACGGCGTCGCCAGCCTCTTTACGCTGTCTCAATTCGAGATGGGCGCGGGCCTTGAATGGAATGAGGGCTTTTTCGTCAAGCACGCTCACGCCATCGACCATGCGCTTCTGCGCCTGCAGCAGCGCATAATAAGCGTCGTCAAGCAGGATCGCGGACAGCGACATGATCTCATCGGCCGCCGGGATGGGCGTCAGCACCGCGCCTGCGGGAAAATCGACGCCGTCCGGCTTTCTGGAGAACAGTTCGAGCATGAACGGATAATCAGCATTGGCAGGCTTGTGAAACCGATAGAATTCTTTGACGCCGCTGGAGCGCTCGCGCGCCGTGTAGCCCCCTGCCTCAATGAAATTCCACAGCCGTTCGAAGAAGGCGTTGTCGACGGCTTCGATGCACAGAACGACGTCGAGATCTTTGGTGGCGCGCGCATCCAACCCCGCCTCGCCGAGGACGATGTCGCACGCAGCGCCGCCGATCAGAACGTATTGATGCTCCGCCCCGGCGAAGTGCTCTTTGAACCGATCCAGCCCTTTCACCAGCGCATCTCCTCAAGCAGCGTCGCCAGCGCGCCCGCGACGCGCTCATCCTCGTGTCCGCGTAAGCTCAGATAGAGCGACAATCGATCAGCAAGCTGACCCTGCGCCAAGGTCTCGGGGTCGTAGGACCAAGTCTCGACAATCACCGCCGCTTCATCCCATTCATCCGTGGGCGCGCCAAAGCGCGCTTGTAGCCGCGGCCAAGCGCTCGCCGCCAGCGCCACGGTCGGCGTGCGGGGCTCGGCGAGGCTTGTATATCCTGCAAGCGCGCTCTCGCCCGCGGTGACGCCTGCCAATTTCGTGGACAGGCGCCGCAAGCGGCGGCTCTTGCGAACCGGGCTGCGCAATTTTGGCAAAGCCATGCGCCACAAACGTTGACCATGCGCGACGAGCGCCAAGCGTCGTTCCTTTCCAGCCTCACGCACCTCAGCCAAACCGGCGTGCTCAAGATCGTCGAACGCTCGGCTCATGGTCATCGGCGTATACTTGAAGCGGCGCGCCAATATGGAGGCGGAGACCCTTTCAACAGGCTGGCCGAGCAGCGCCGCCAGCACGACTTTTTGCGCCGCCGGCGTCAGATGCTCCGATGGTTGGATCTCGCGCGCCGCGCGGAACGTCTCACGCAGATCGACGGCGAGCCCCGGCAAGAAGAGTTGGTTTCCCGGCACCAGAAACGGCGTGCGCTGATCGATCAGCCGCTTGCGATTAAAGGCGGTGATGGTTTCGGCGAGATAGACCACAGGCTTGTCGGCGCGCCGGTCCGCTTCGCGCCAAAGCCGCGCCACATTGGCTGGCGTCCGTCCCTTCCCCGGCGGTTGGGCCATGAAGAGGAGCGGGGTATCCAAGACCCTGCCTTCGACAAACGCGTACTGGTCGGTCAAAAAGCGCGGAAAGCCAGGCACGTGCGCGCGGCCCTTCAGTTTGAGCCCAACGCCCAAAAGGTCACGCACATAGGTCTCGGCTTTGTGAGCCAAGGCCTTCAGCCAAGCGGGGGCGTCGCTATCTAACATCAGTTTTGCACGATAACATTGATGATGTTAAAGAGCAATTTCCATGTTAATGAGGCTCGTGGGAGTCTACCGGTCCCGTTTGGGCTGGGCTTGACGCCGCCGCGTCGCCCGCGCACATGCCGCGCACTATTGGGGCCCGTAGCTCAATGGTTAGAGCCGGCCGCTCATAACGGTCTGGTTACAGGTTCGAGTCCTGTCGGGCCTACCATTTTCTGTTAATATTCAGCGACATCTGACACAAAGTCCGCCCACCATCGCGTTGCACGCCGCTTCACGCATACCCTCGCCATCGTCCGGGGTAACGCCATCAGTCCCTCCATCTGGTGGAGCAAGCGCGGTTGGTGAGATGCTCGATACATTCGATGTTTCTCAGCGGCGTTTCATCGCCGTTGGCAAGAGCGTGAGACGCATTCTAGCCGTGCGGCACATGACGGAAACGCGCCGCCGCGCCGGCCGTCAGGCTTGAACGCAAGCTTCATCGCCGCCCACGACGATGATCATGGCTCGGTCCCCCGCGCACTCTCTGGAGCCCTCCGCCTGTTCGCAGGCGAAGGTCAGCCCGGGCCCAACAAAAAGCCGCTGACCTTCTTCCGACAATCGCTCGCAACCATCGCACAAGCATGATGTATGACGACGCGGCTATACCGGGACCGGGCAAAGGTGGGGGATGGAATCCAAACCGCTATCATTAGGTAAGATCGTCAGCGAACGGCAGCGGTTCGTCGTGCCGATCTATCAGCGAACCTACGCGTGGACGGCCAAAGATCAGCTCGAGGCCCTGTTTGATCAAATCGAAGACAAGACTGAGGAACGGCTCGCCACCGGCAAAGTGCAATTCTCGCACTATATGGGCGCTCTCCTGCTCATTCCGGAAAGCGATCCGGTGTTTGGACGCATACAGAATTTTGACGTTGTCGACGGTCAGCAGCGGCTAACCACTTTTCACCTCTGCTTCGCCGCACTTCGCAGTCTCGCCCGCGCCTACAAATTCGACGCGATCGCCACTCATCTTAGCGATCTCATCGTTCATGGCGACGGCGTGCCCATGGAGGAGCCCAGGGTTGAACGCTACAAGCTCCAGCCCACGACTTACGACCGGGCCATCTTCAAGGATATTGTCGATCTCAGCTGGCTCGAACTGATTAAGAAGCATCCGGATCACTTCCATAAGAACGGCCGGGCGCGCGCGAGCGCTCCGCTGCCCCTCTTGGCGTACCAATTCTTCTGGGAGAAAGCCGAGAGCTTTATCACCAACGATGGCAAAGACAAAAGCTCGCCCGATGTCGAGAAACGCTTACGAGCGCTATCTACCGTATTGTTCGAGGACTTCCGGCTTATTGTCATCACGCTCGCCAAAGACGACGACGCGCAAGTCATCTTCCAGACGCTCAACAGCGGCGGCAAGCCCCTCGCCGCTATGGATCTGGTCAGAAATGACGTCTTTCACCGCGCCGCGCGCGCCGACGAAGACGAAGAAGCGCTCATGGAAACTCATTGGTCAGCGTTTGAAACGCCCTTCTGGAAAGAGGTGCAGACGCAAGGCCGTATCACCAAGCCTCGGATCGACTTCTATCTCGCCCACACGCTCGCTGCCGAACAAGGCAAACTCATCTCGCTGGGCGAACTCTATTCCGAATATAAGAGTTTTGTTGAGGCGCGCGCGTTCGCCAACGCCACCGACGAACTCAAAGTTCTCACCCGCTACATCGATGTCTATATGCGCCTCGTCAACGCGCAGGGCGATGATGCCCTCGCTCGCTTGGCCCGTCGTCTGCAAGTCTTCGAGGTCTCAACTGCTTATCCGGCCGTTCTTGTCATCGACGCGTCTGCGGCCAACGAGGAAGCCAAACAAGCTCTCTATGATGGCATCGCCAGCTACGTCGTGCGGCGCGCGCTTTGCCACCTGACGCCAAAAAATTACAACAACATATTTGTTGAGCTCGCGGGCCACCTCAAACAGCACGGCGTCTCAGAGCAGAGCTTTGCCGCCTTCTTTGCAGGCAAAAAAGACATCGACACCGGCCGCCTTCCGACCGATGCCGACCTCAAACAGGCCATGCGGACATTGCCGCAATACAAATACATTCCGCAGCCGCGGCTGAAACTCATTCTCGAAGAACTCGAATTCGCTAGTCGTAACAGCTTCAACATCAACGGCTCGCTGCAAGACGGCCTCACGATCGAACACCTGTGCCCGCAGGAATGGCCGGAGTTTTGGCCGCTCGCGGATGGGCGCAGCGCGCCACGTGACCGCGTGACCGGCGTCGACGAAGACATGCGAGCTGCGATCATCGCACGGGATGCGCTTGTGCAGACGATCGGCAATCTAACGCTGCTGACGCCGCCCGCGAACACCGTCGCCAGCAATTATGCATTCGAAACCAAGCGAGAGCGGCTGCAAGACTCTCTCCTCAACATGAATGCGGCCATCCTCAAGACTGCGACCTGGGATGACGCCGCCATTCTGGCCCGGGCAGACGAATTGGCCGCGCTCGCCGTTCGCATCTGGCCGCCGGTGCAGACCTGAGCTCATCGCGGCGCGTTCGCGTCGCTGAGAAGCCTGCTCCGCGCTTATTGGAGGGGAGAAGCCACGGAAACATCGAGATTTTTTGTGCGCTTTGGCCGCTGACGCGGCGCTTCTTAAGATCAGGCGCCTAAGCGCCTGCGATCATGCAATAATTTTGCAGCCAAGATGATTCGTCTGCCACGCACACTTACTTCGTTCATGAATGGATACCGGCCAATCTCAAACGCAAAGCAGCGCGAGCGCTGACTACCGGGCGCTCACGGCGCTGCGCGACGGACATCCGGCATGGCGGCTGATGAATGCCGATCATTCCGCACTCATCATCAGCTTTCTTCATCGCGCCTACTTGAAGAACAATGTCCGCACCGTGTCGGAATCCGACCTGACGATCCAGCTTGACGAGTACCTTTATCAAGTTCGCTTGGATGTTGGAGACGATGCGTTTCCGAGGGCCGCCGGCGAATACCTTGAGGACTGGGCGTCCGACAAGCGCGGCTGGTTGCGCAAATACTATCCTGCCGACAGCGATGAACCGCACTTCGACATCGCGACCGCGACCGAACAAGCGATCGAATGGGCCTTCAGTTTACGGCGCCGCGCATTTATTGGAACCGAGTCTCGTCTGCTGACGGTGTTCGAATTGTTGCAGCAGCTTGTTGAAGGCACCGAGACCGACCCGCACGTGCGCATCGCCGATCTTGAACGTCGGCGCAAACAAATCGACGGTGAGATCGCCCGAATTAGAGAAGGCGTTCTCCACTTCATCGACGAGACCGGCGTGCGCGAGCGTTTCCTTCACATCGCCAACACGGCGCGCACGCTCCTGTCGGACTTTCGTGCGGTGGAGCAGAACTTCCGCGATCTTGATCGAGCCGCTCGCGAGCGCATCGCCACTTGGGAAGGCGGCAAAGGCGACCTCCTGGCGGAGATTTTTGGCGAGCGCGACGCCATCGCTGAGTCCGATCAAGGCAAGAGCTTTCGCGCCTTCTGGGATTTCCTGTTATCACCAGCGCGACAGGAAGAGCTTTCGCGCCTGCTCGAACAGGTCTTCGCGCTGGAAGCCGTGCAACAACTCAAGCCGGATCGGCGCATTCTCCGCATACACTATGACTGGCTCGCCGCAGGTGAATCAACACAACGAACCGTCGCCAAACTCTCCGCAGAACTTCGACGCTATCTCGACGACAAGGCATGGCTTGAGAACAGACGTATCATGCAGCTCTTGCATGACATCGAGGCCAACGCCCTTGGTGTTCGCGATCGCTTGCCGACAACACTGGGCCTGACAATAGACGGACTTGCGCCAGAGCTGCGCTTTACGATGGATCGGCCGCTGTTCCGGCCCCCAGAGAAATCTGAACTTGACGACGCAATCGTGCTTTCAAGCACAGACGACATTCCTGCCGACGCGCTGTTTGACATGCTCCATGTGGACAAGCAGCTGCTTACCGAACGCATACACCGCGTGTTGCAGCAGCGCTCTCAAACGACGCTGGCAGAAGTCGTACAGGCCCATCCGCTAGAGCACGGTCTTGCGGAATTGGTCGCATATTTCAGCATCGCGGCCGAGGACGACGCCGCCGCATTCGCTATGGACTCGACCGAGACGATCGCGTGGACGGACAGCGACGGGCGCCCGCGGCGCGCGATCGTGCCCGTCGTCATTTTTGCGCGGTCTAAGCCTTTGCTCATCGAGGCGGGAGCTTCGGCATGAGTGAGCGGACAGCGCAGGATCTCACGTCGCCGTTGATCGCTCTGATGAAGGGCGTGATCGAGCGAGAGCTTTCGCCGGCTCTCTGGCAAGCGCTGATCACCCACCAATCCCGCATTCGCGATCACGTCGCCATTTTGGGACTCGAACTCATGTTCGACGACGCGGAAGGGTTTGCGTATCTGCGACAACGGCGAGAGGAAGATCTGGATGCGGAATTGCCGCGGCTCGTGCCACGGCGTCAGCTCAGCTATCCAATCAGCTTGCTGCTCGTGCTGTTGCGTAAGAAGCTTGCGGAAACGGACGCAGCCGGGGGCGAAACACGCGTCGTAATGACGGGCGCCGATATTCTTGAGATGGTCCGCCTCTTTCTTCCTGACGCGACCAATCAGGCCAAGTTTCAGGAACGCATCGACCGCGACATTGCGCGCATTGTCGAGCTCGGCTTTCTTCGCCGCTTGAATGCGCGTGAGGATACTTTTGAAGTGCGGCGCATTCTGCGTTCCTTCGTCGATGCTCAATGGCTGAATGACTTCAATGAACGGCTCACTGCTTACGCCACGCATGGCCAGCAACCAAGCGATGCGGCGAGCGGGGACAGCGCATGAGTGAGGCCCCTGCTCTTCCCGCCGAAGCGGCTGGCGCCAGAGTAAGGCTCGGCATGCGCCTAGACGCCGTCGAAGTGTTCAACTGGGGAACCTTCGACAAGACGGTGTGGCGGCTTGATCTCAACCGCGACAACACGTTGCTGACTGGCGATATTGGCTCAGGCAAGTCCACCCTGGTGGACGCGATCACCACGCTCCTCATTCCCGCTCATCGCATCGCCTACAACAAGGCGGCCGGCGCTGAGACGCGCGAGCGCGATCTACGTTCCTATGTTTTGGGCTACTACAAATCGGAGCGCGGTTTCACTGGGGCCGGGGCAAAGCCGGTCGCGTTGCGCAGCGCCAACAATTATTCCGTCATCTTGGGCCGGTTCTACAACGAGGGTTACAATCAGCATGTGACGTTGGCCCAAGTGTTCTGGTTCAGGGATTCACAAGGTCAACCCGAGCGGTTTTTTGTGATCGCCGACCGGCCGCTTTCAATCGTCGAGCATTTCTCGAACTTCGACCGCGATGTTGGCGTGCTCAAGAAAAGGCTTCGCAAGAACGAGCGCGCGGAACTGTTCGACAGCTTTCCCCCTTATGGCGCGGGATATCGCAAGCGCTTTGGCATCAACGGCGAGCAAGCCCTCGATCTGTTTCATCAAACGGTTTCGATGAAATCAGTTGGCGACCTCACCGACTTTGTGCGCAGCCACATGTTGCAGCCCTTCCCCGTTGAGGAGCGCATCGAACACATGATCGCGCACTTCGAGGACCTCAATCGCGCGCACCAAGCGGTCCTCAAAGCGCGGTCACAAATCGAGCGCCTTGGACCCATTGTCGCGGATTGCGACGCCCATGGCGTGATTGCCGCTGAAGTCGAGGAATTGAGACAACGACGCGAAGCCCTCCGCCCCTTTTTTGCCGGTCACAAAGTGGACCTGCTGGAAAAGCGTATCGCAACGCTTGTCCATGACATTTCCAAGCAAGACGATCGCCTTTCCTCTGCGCGCGACCGTCAACGCGATCGCAGCGCCGCGCGGGATGAACTTCTTCAAGTCATAGCCGAGAACGGCGGCGACCGTATCGCGGGACTAAGCCGCGAGATCGAGATCAAGACTGCGCTCCGTCAGGAGCGCATGGACCGCGCAGAGGCTTACGGAAGCCTCGCCACCCATCTCAGCCTTCCCACGCCGCAGGACGTCGATGCGTTCGCCGCCAACAGACCGCTGATCGAGAGCGGAATCACGGCCGCTGAAACAGAACGCACGGATGTTCAGAATGCGCTGACTGAGCGTCAGATCGAGTTTCGCGGCCTCAAGCAGGAGCACGAGGAAGTTGAAGCCGAAATCGCGTCGCTGAAGACACGGCGGTCCAACATTCCAACGCGCATGCTCGGCATCCGCGATCGGCTCTGCTCGGAGCTCGGCATCGACGCCATGCGGCTGCCATTCGCAGGTGAACTCATCGAGGTGCGCCAGCAAGACCGCGAATGGGAAGGTGCGGCCGAGCGGCTTCTGCACGGGTTCGCCCTGTCGCTGCTGGTGCCGGATGCGCACTACGGCGCAGTGGCCGAATGGGTGGACGACGTTCACCTCGGCCAGCGCTTTGTCTATTTTCGAACTCAATCGAATGCGAGCGGCGTCCGCAGTCGTCTCGACTCACGCGCGCTCGCCAACAAGCTTGCCGTCAAAGACGATGACGACTTCTATGACTGGCTTCGCCGGGAAGTCGATCAGCGCTTCGACCACATATCCTGTAAGACAGTCGATGAGTTCCGCCGCGAGTACAAAGCGGTCACGCGAACCGGTCAAATCAAGAGCGGCGGACAGCGTCACGAAAAGGATGATCGCCATCACATCGATGACCGCACTCAATACGTGTTGGGATGGTCGAATGAAGACAAGATCGCGGCGTTACAGAAGGTGGCCCTCGACCTTGAAGGGCAGATGCGGTCGCAAGGCCAGACAATTGCTGCATTGTCCGCCCGACAAAAGGCGATCGAAGACCGTCTCGGCGCGCTTCAGAAGCTGTCCGCATACACAACGTTCAAGGACCTGGATTGGCGCTCGATCGCGTTCGAGATTGCCGAACTCGAAAGCGAGCGGCGCGAACTTGAGGACGGCTCGGACACGCTGAAGACGCTGCAATCGCAACGATCTGCCGTCGAGGCTCAGCTTAAGGCGCTCCAGACCGAGCTGGAAGCGATTGCGCAGGAGCGCGCCAAGCTGGACGAGCGCCGTCAAGTATCCGAGCGCCTGCTCGCGGCGTCACAAGCGGATTTGGCCAGTGGCGCAGAACCTCCGCGCGAAGGAGTATTCGCGGCCCTCGAAGCACTGCGGCTAGCTGAATTCAGCGAGCACAGGCTCACGGTTGAAAGCTGCGAAGCGCGCGAGCGCGACATGCGAGAATGGTTGCACCGGCGTATTGACAATGAGAGTGGCAAGCTGACCCGGTTGCGCGATCGCATTGTCGCGGCCATGCGCGACTACGCCAATCAATACCCGCAGGACACTTACGAAGTCGATGCAACCGTCGAAGCCGCGGACGAATACCGGCAAATGCTTGCGTCGCTTCTCTCTGATGGATTGCCCCGGTTTGAAGCCCGTTTCAAAGAACTGCTGAACGAGAACACGATCCGGGAGATCGCCAGCTTCCAATCTCAATTGCGCCGCGAAAGCCAAGACATCAAAGAGCGCATCGACACCATCAATCAGTCCCTGATCGACATCGATTACAATCCCGGCCGTTACATTCTGCTGGAAACGCATCCGACGAACGACGCCGAGGTCCGCGATTTTGCGCAGCATCTGCGCTTGTGCACTGAAAACACGCTCGCGGGTGAAGACGAAAGCGCCTACTCGGAAGCCAAGTTCCTGCAGGTCAAGGAAATCATCGAGCGGTTTCGCGGTCGCGAAGGCACCGGTGAGCACGACCGCCGCTGGACCAAAAAGGTCACCGACGTCCGCAACTGGTTCACGTTCTCAGCGTCTGAACGCTATCGCTCGGACAACACCGAGCATGAGCATTACGCAGATTCCGGCGGCAAATCTGGCGGTCAGAAGGAAAAGCTCGCCTACACTATTCTGGCCGCGAGCCTCGCTTATCAATTCGGCCTCGACTGGCATAGCGAACGCTCCCGCTCCTTCCACTTCGTAGTGATCGACGAAGCTTTCGGTCGCGGTTCGGACGAATCCGCGCGCTACGGGCTCAAACTTTTTGAGACCATGGGTTTGCAGCTCTTGATCGCCACGCCGCTGCAAAAGATCCACATCATCGAGCCATTCGTTGCGGGCGTGGGCTTCGTGCATAACGAAGATGGTAGGCGCAGTTTGTTACGCAACCTGACCATTGAAGAATATCGCGAAGAGCGGCTCCGGCGCGCCGGATGAGCAACGATTGGACAACGCCGTCAGACCTCGCAGCTCAAACACGGCGCGCGTGGGATGATGGACGCATGCTGGCCGCCAAGGTCACGGGCGCTGAACTCTTCCCCCTGACCCTGCGTCTCAAGCGGCCAAACGCTCACGATCTGGCCGAACGATTTGAGGCGGTACGGCATTGGACCAGAGCGCTCGAGGCCGGTTCAAAAACGCAAACGGGGTGCGGTTACGACATTGTTTGGGAGGACATCAACAGCCGCGCCACCGGCCGCAACCGCGTCCCACGCGGCGTCGTTGTGACTTCCGAACCTGACGCGTTGGGCCTGATCGACGCCGCGGCGCAGATGCAAGCTTTTGAGAGCATCGTCCAGATGACGCGCAGCCGCGCCCCTGCCCTATTGGATTGGTTGGCGCGCAAACCACACACAGCGCTCGCCCACGCCGTTGATTGGGGGCGCATGATTGACGTGCTCGATTGGTTTCGGACACATCCCAATTGCGGACTCTATTTGCGCCAACTGGACATTGCGGGGGTCGATACAAAATTTGTCGAGGAACGCCGCACGCTCCTGGGCGAGCTTCTCGACATCGTTCTGCCCGCTGAAGCCATCAATCAGGACGCACCCAACGCACGCAGCTTTGAAACGCGGTTTGGCCTACGGGATAAACCTCCTCTTATTCGGCTGCGCATGTTGGATCCGAAACTCTCTGTTTCCGGCCTCACCGATCTTACAGTTCCGGTTCTAGATCTCGCACAATTCGAAACCTCCTGCCGGCGTGTCTTTGTCACCGAGAACGAGGTCAACGGTCTGACTTTTCCGCCCGCCCACGACGCTATTGTCATCTTCGGGCTCGGATATGCAATCGATCTTCTCGCCAGGATAACCTGGCTGAAGGACCGCGCTCTGATCTATTGGGGCGATATCGATACGCATGGCTTTGTCATGCTCGACCGCTTTCGGGCGAGCTTTCCCAGCGCCATCTCAATACTGATGGATCGCGACACTCTGCTCGCCCATCGAACGCTCTGGACTCATGAGCCCGCGCCTGTCGCGGCGCACTTGCCGCGGCTCACTGACGTCGAACGAAGCGTCTATGATGATCTCCGTTTCGACCGCTTAGGGCCGCGCGTTCGGCTTGAGCAAGAGCGGATTCGCTTCCAATTGGTTGAGCAAGCAGTCCGTGCCGCTGGGTTCAACGCTTCGGCTTGACCCGTTGCTAGACATACAATGCACGCGCATGCGACCCTGCCGAAGGGAGAGAGCACGATGGGCGACTATGACGAGCAAGCGTTCAATCGCATGGGCCGACATCGCATCGCCGGGCGGCAAATCGATGAATTGATCGGGCTCGCGCGCGGCCTTTGCGCCGACGGCGCAATCTCGCAAGCGGATGTCGAATGCTTGCAGACCTGGCTCGCCAGCCAGTCCCAAATAACCGATCATCCGATGTTGCGAGGTCTGCATCGCCGGATTGATGACATTCTTGCCGATGGTGTGGCCGACGCCGAAGAACGCGCCGATCTCTTCGACACTTTACGCGCCTTCACCGGCGATCAGGGCGCTCTGGGCGAAGCTGCAAGGCCGACCGGCTTGCCCTTGTGTGATCCTGCGCCGCGCCTCGTTTTCGATGGACAGCGTTATTGCCTCACCGGCACGTTCCTCTTTGGCAAGCGCAAGGACTGCGAAGCTGCTGTGCTTGAGCGCGGCGGCGATGTCGGTTCGCTGACCAAGAAGACAGATGTGCTCGTGATCGGCGCTTACGCAACCGAGTCCTGGAAGCACTCCTCGTTCGGAACCAAGATCATCAAGGCATGCGAGTTCCGCGATTCCGGCGCGCCCATCGCCATCGTTTCAGAGGGGCATTGGAAGATCCACCTCTAGGAAGCAGCCTATCGAAGCAATCCGCCGCTTCAGCCTCCGATCACGCCAGCGGGAGACTGAGCGATGCGGCCTTCGGTCGACGATGGCCTTCTTCACGATGAGAACATTAACGGAACATATCCCTTGACATTTGCCAGATGGCTAGTATTTTTGAGCCACTTGGCAGAGAGGATCACATGCCTACCGCAAAACCGACCGCCGCGACGCTCCTGGCGAACCGCGCCAAAGTCGTCGCCGTCGCCACCAAAGCTTTCACGCGCATCGCTGCTGCCTGGAATCTCAAGAACGATCAGGCAGCAGAGTTGGCGGGCGTGAGCGCGCGAACGTGGGCGCGTATGAAGGCTGGCGAATGGACAGGCGATCTAAGCCAAGATCAAACGCTGCGGCTGAGCGCAATCGCGGGCCTCTATAAGGGGCTTCGCCTCTACTTCAGCGACGCACTGGCTGACCGCTGGGTCCAGTTGTCAAACAGTGGATCGCCGTTCGCCGGGAAGGCGCCGATCGAACACATGCGTGATGGAGGTCTTCCTGCAATCCTGGCCACACGAAACTATGTCGACGCATTAAGGGGCGGCGTATGACGGCGCCGCCCCTGTTTGCTGTGCATCAGACAGACACAGTGAGGCTCATTCCTACAGCGTACTACAAACCGCCTGTCCTCAAGCCGCTCGTCGACACCGACGAAGAATTTGAGATCCTCGCTGCATTCGAGGGGCTGACGAACCAGCGGCTGAGCGCCGAGGCCGCAGGACTAAGCGATCTCGAGTCTCGCGAGCTGATCTTCAACGCTTACGGACAGACCTACATCAACGCCGCATTCTCATACACGCGCGAGGAAGGAAACCGTTTCAATGACGCTGGCAGAGGCGCTTGGTACGCGGCCTTCGAAGACCTGACCGCGATAGAAGAAGTTGGCTACCACCGAACGCGCGAACTCACGCGTATCGGTGTGTTCGACGATGAGGCTATCTACCAAGTGTTGCTCGCTGCATTCATCGGCGACTTCCACGACGTTCGCGGCTTCGATCCAAAAACAGATTTCCTCGGCGCCGATCCATCCTCCGCCTATCCGGCCGGCCAGATGCTTGCGCAATCGCTTCGCGGCCAGAGCTCGCGCGGCATTGTCTATTCATCGGTGCGCCGGCCAAACGGCACGTGCCTGGTCGCGTTCCAACCGCATCTGGTTCAGAATGTGCGACCGGGAGCGAAGTGGAAGCTCACCTGGTCAGGCAAACCTGAGTTCACTGCGACAGCGGTTTAGCGCGCGCTCACTTAGCCAGCGGCTGCGCGACGCTCGTCGGCCGCCTTGCTAGTCTTCGCCGCCTTCTTGCCGCGGCGTCGCACGGGTGTGGCCGCTTGGGAACGCGCCGCTGGCTTCTGCGCTGCGCGCGGCGCCGGCGTTGCCTTCTGCTCAAGAGCGATGAGGCAATTCAACAGCTGGGCTGTTCCGAGCGCATCTCCTAAAGCCGTGTGCCGCGACGGCTCGGGAACGGCGACGCCGAAATGCGCAAGCGCTTCATCCAAACCCGCACCCTGCAACGGCGCACGTCCTGCCAGCGCGACGAAGCGTAGAATGCTGGCCGTGTCGAGGCTCCGGTGGGAGAACATCTCGTCGAACGATATCCCGCCCAGCCGACAGAGCCGCTTCAAAAAGCCAATGTCAAAACCGACATTGTGACCGGCCAGTGCGACCTTGGCGCCAGACTTCAGTTCTTCGCGAAAGTGCTTCCGCAAGAAAGTGGCGAGACGTTTCGCCGCCGCGGCTGGCGTCTCCGCGGCTGCAGCGTGATCAGCCAAATTGATGCGATTGACCTTCATAGCTTGCGCGGTGACGCTGAAAAGCGGCTCCGCGATCTGCACATCGAATTCCGCCTGAACTTTGCCATCGGCCCACACAACGCCCGCGAACGAGAGGATTGAGTGGGTTTGGGGATCAATTCCGCCAGTCTCGGTGTCGATAACAAACAAGCGCGCCATTCTGCACCTCACCGAATCGATTTCCCCGCGCGCCAGCTTAGCACGTCTGTCACTTCAGGCTGTTTGGACCGCTTCCGAATAGAGCTTCGCCCAGCACAGCGTGTTGACGAGGCGCATTTGCGCGACACTGCTGCAGCCAATCTCGAGCAGGCGCGGGCTTGCGAACACAACCGCCAGGCAGCGCGCGCGGCTGATCGCGACATTGAGTCTGTTCTTGCTATACAAAAACTCGATCTGTCGCGGCAGATCCTCGCCCGACGACGTGGTCATCGATATGAGGACAACCGGCGCTTGCTGGCCCTGGAACTTGTCCACCGTTCCCACGCGTGCGTTAGGCGGCAGAACAGATTGCAGCAAATTGGCCTGCATGTTGTACGGCGTGACGACGAGAATATCTTCCACGCCGACTTCGTGTGTGACGCCTTGCCTATCGGCCCAACGTCGGCCGCATAGCGCATCGAACGTCCGCTTGAGACGCTCCGCCTCTTGCGGAGATCGTTGCGCGCAGCCCTCATGGACAACATCGACAAACCTTAGGCCTACCGGCGCGAGGGCCTCGGGATCGGCAGCCGCGTCGACAATGAGATGCTGACGCGCTGCATCAGCATCCGCGTGCAGGCGCCCTTCATAAACCGCGTCAGAGATGAATTTGCATATCGAGGGGTGCATACGCCGCGTGAGCGGCAGAAACACGCCTCGCTCGGGCGGCACCGTCGCCAGCTCGCCCAAGATGTGCTCAAGCGCTGATCGACCAGAGCCGCCGGGATGGTCCCCCTGGATAGGCTGAGCCAATTGCATCTGATCGCCGATCAACACGATGTTGCGCGCGCTGACCCCCATCGCGATCACGTTAGCGAGGCTCACCTGCCCCGCTTCATCAATGAAGAGGTAGTCGAGCCGTTGGTCCATGTTGGACCGCGCAAACAACCAAGCCGTCCCCGCAATCAGCTGGTATCCGCCATCAGTTGCCTCATCGTTGTCGAGTGTGTTGGCAATGTTGGGCGAACCGGCGAAGAACTGGTGCTCGCCTGAGGATTTCTTCACCCCACGAAACGAATGCCCACATTTGCCGGCGCGTTCATCAACGGCCGCAAGCAGCGCATTAATGGCCTTGTGCGAGTGAGATGCGACGCCAACGCGCTTGCCGGATTTGATGAGCTCAACAATCGCATGCGACGCCAAATAGGTCTTACCCGCGCCCGGCGGCCCCTGAACCAGCAGGCATGATTGATCCAAATCCGCGATGGCGCTGATCGCCTCGCCAACAATCTCATCGTTGCCTGCAACGACCGGTTCACCCGCAGCTCGCGAGCGAAAGCGCGGTCCAGACGCG
>CADEDT010000014.1 GCA_902826145.1 uncultured Caulobacteraceae bacterium | reverse complement strand
GATCGTGGATCGACTTGCCGGCGTCTTGCTCAAGGTGCAGGCGCTCGATGCGGATCGTGACCGGCTCTTCGCCATCGGGCTCCACTTCGATCTCGCCCTCTCCGACGATCGGGTCCTTGTACTGGCTGATCTGATAGCCTTGCGGCAAATCGGGATAGAAATAGTTCTTCCGGTCAAACCGGCTCCACTTGTGTATCTCGGCGTTCAAACCGAGGCCCGTGCGGATCGCTTGCTCGACACAGAACTTGTTGATCACAGGCAGCATGCCGGGCATGGCTGCATCAACCAACGAGACGTGCGCGTTCGGATCGCCGCCATAGGCGGCGCTGGCCCCTGAGAAGAGCTTCGCTTGCGAAGTCACCTGTGCGTGGACTTCGAGGCCAACGATGATTTCCCATTGGCCCTTGTCGCCAGAAACGAGCTGGTCAGGCCGGGCGGAGCGGAAATCCAAAGCAGTCATGGGCCGGACATAAGTGCGCCTCCCCAGGCTTGTCCAGGGCGGGGGCGTTGTGACGCCGGATTGAGCCGCTAAAGTGCTGCCGCGAGAGGCAAACGGGAGGCTGCGGCCATGAAGATCACTCACCTATTTCTGACGGCGGCGTTTGGCGCAGTGCTCTTGGCCGGCTGCCAACCAGCAGCAACAACGACGGAAGAGCCGGCGGCGACGAGCGAAGCGCCAGCCACGACCGAAACGCCCGCAACAACCACCGCTGAAACGCCCGCAACGCTGCCATGCGGCGTGCTCGCGCAGCGCAACTGGGATGCGGAGTTGAGCTCCGGCGCTTCGCCAACGCTCACCGTCAGCGGCGACATCGATCTGGGTACGCCAGGCTATGGCGTTTCACTCACGCGCGACGCCGCGGAAGCGTCAGGCGCAACAACGGCGCTTCTGACCCTGGCGTTGCGTGCGCCTACGGGTGTGCAAGCGCAAGTCGTGACCGCTCATCCGGTTCGTTACTTCGGTCCGGCGCGTGGCGCATACACGTCGGTCCAGATTAGCTGCGACGGCGTGGTGCTGACGACGATCAACGTTGGAAGCTGACGTCCAATCGCGCAGTGGGTGTTACGCGGCGCGTAGCATCCACTCGCGGAACGCCGACATCGCAGGCGTCAGCGGTCGCGTGAGCAGGCGCGTGAGCCAATAGCCGCCGAGATCTACTTCAAGCGCGAAAGGTTGTACGAGCCGCCCTTCCGCTAGAGTACGCTCGAACATCTTTGGCGGCGCCAACGCAACGCCTTCGTCCAGCATTGCCGCCTGAACCATCACCCAGGACGAATCGAACAACGGCCCGCGCGGCGCAATATCTCCAACACCAGCAGCATCCAACCACACCGGCCAATCCTGCGGCCGGTATGAGCGCAGCAGCGGTAATGCGGCGAGATCGCGGGGTTCTTTCAGGCGTTCGGCCGTCGCACATGAACACAAAGGCGCGAACGGCGCCTCCATGATGCGTTCCGCCTCAACGCCGTGCCACGCGCCATCACCGAACCGAACGGCGAAATCGAGACTTTCGCCGACTAGGTCGACCTTATTGTTGTTGGTCAGCAGGCGGAGATCGATTGATGGATGCTTTTCTCTGAAGTCGGCCATGCGCGGCAGCAGCCAACCGACCGCAAACGTGCCGACAACACCAACCGTCAACACCTCATTCATACGTCCGCCGTCGAAACGTTCGAGCAGACGCTGCATGCGCTCGAACGTGTCACTGAGCGTCGGCGCCAGCGCCATACCTTCATCAGTGAGCACCAACCCTTTCGGCGTACGACGAAACAAGGCCGCACCAATGCGCTCCTCCAACGCCTTCACCTGATGGCTGATTGCGGCCTGTGTCACGCAAAGCTCTTCGGCAGCCTTGGTGAAGGAGAGATGCCGTGCAGACGCTTCAAACGCGCGCAAGGCGTTAAGCGATACCGAACTTGGCGTGAAACCCGCCCGAGAAGAGCTCATGACGCGCTCGAAGTAACATTGTTTGCCCGCGCCCGCGACTGCCAGCACCCTCCGTGAGCAATCGCGGAACATGCGAACTTTTGGGGAGAGACATGAGGAAAACTGAGGCAGCGGCGAATGCGGGCGGAGAATCGCTGGGCTTGAGCCATCGCGGCGCGCTTATCGCGCTGCTGCCCGCATTCGCGACCTACGCGCTGCCCGGCGAGGTTAGGCCCAGCGCCGGACCTCACCGGCGCTTTGGCTCTCCCGTCAGGACGATCCGGGCAAAGACCACTACGCTCGGCGGCCGTCACCTCGCCGATGATTAGATCGTTGCGCCGATCATGAATTTCGGCGAAGCCTCGCGCCGCTACACTGCAGAGGTCTGATTCAAGTTGCGTAGCAGTGCATCATCTGTTGGACACGAACAGGTCCGGGAGCGTGCGTGAAGTCCCCCGGATTGTACTGAAACTGATACATCATCTCTTGGAAGGTCTGCGGCGGAAACCATCCCTGATCTCTTCCCGTGCGGATCGCCCAGCAATCGGCCGCGTTCTCATCGGAGCCAACGACATGGTGCCCACATTCGTGCGCCGCCCAAAAGAGCTTCATCGACGTCGACATTTGGGAAAGGACGTTCGGATTGAGATAGATGAAACCAGGCTGCGCCATGCCTACGTCGTTTAGCTGAGGCGTAACGATAAACGTGACATTGCCGCAAACGACGGGAACGCCGTCGATCCCAAAAGTCCCCGGTGGAAACGTTTGCGCCTTTGCAGTTGTCGGCGCGACGGAAGCGAGCGCGAATAGCAATGCAAACACCTGTGCGCGCATGAAACCTTCCTCCGCCTCGATGAGAGCGTTGTAGGCAAGGCGCTCTTACGGCCGAACCCCCATTCGGGTGATGATGTGTCCGCGCGCAGCATCGCGCCTCGCAAACAAAAACCCCCGCTTTCGCGGGGGCAGGCCGAGGGGCTGGCCTTTAGGTGAGTGGGAGAGGAGCTAAGTGTTGAAGAAAGAGTGGATCACCACACGCCTTGGCCGACGCCGCCGTCCATGGTCATCGCGCCATTGAAGGTGGTTTCAGTTCGGGTCATGCGGGTTTCGGTGTCGCGGATGCGGACGAGCTTGTCGCCCGGGCCGAAGCGGCGGAGCAGCGAGCGTTCGTTGCATGGGCGGCGAGCGATCTGCGTACGGCATTCAACGACACCGTTTTCGTACCAGAGCGCTTTGCCAGCTTCGCAATCGTAAGAGCTGCCGCCAACCGTGTAGCGCATGCGCGTGCCGGACATGCAGCGGTAGATCTCGCCGCGATAGCCGTGAGCCACGTCACGGCCGCCGAACACTTGCGACGCAGGATGTGGGTTGCCTTGCGCATCGAGGCAGATCGCCTGGATCAACAGATCGCGCTCACGCGCAACTGTCTCAGCTTGCGCGCTGGCTTCGCTGACCGCGAAGGCGCTCGACTGCACGTTGGCCGAAGCGCCCGCTTCCATCACCATGTTCTGGCGAATGATGGTGTCGCCCGTGCGCACGTTGGCGATGGCGATCGCCGTGGCGCTGGCTTGTGCTTGAGCGCGTGCGCCGGCGTTGACCACGACGATATTCGGCGGCGGCACGTTAGGCGGCGGCACGATCACCGTTGGTGGCGTGCAGCACGGCGGCGGGGGCGGCGGCGGCGGGTTGCAACCGTTGTGGCAGCCGGGAGGCGGCTGACAGCCATTGCGGCCGCACGCAGCTGCATCCGTCGGCAGCATCAAGAATCCGAGGGCGGCGACGCCGAAAGCGATCGCGGCCAGAATGTACCGGGCTGGAACGGTCATAAGCCGTTTCTCCTTAATCTCGCCCGGCCAGGTGCAAACGTGGGGCCACGCCTCGCGCAGTGCGGGAAAGCGCACCGGAAAAACTCGGAATTCCCTTGATCCGCTTGGGCGCGAGGCTTGCGTGGGTGACGCCGCACTCGAAGTCACATCACGGCGCTTAAGATTAATGATGGGGGAAGAAACCTTTCATCCCGACACACGCGCGCTGCTCTCTTATGGGCGCGCGCTTGCGGGCGCGGTTGGCGCGACGCCTAAGAAAGGCGGCGCGGACCAAGTGCTTGAGCGTCTGTTCGTTATCGAGCGGACCAAGGACGGGCGCCTGCCCATTCGCACCTTCGGCCAGGACTTGGTGAAGGTGTTTGGGCGCGACCTGCGTGAGCATGACTTCGCCCGATTCTTCCTCGCTCCCGATCTCGCGCTGGTAAATGCACTGATCGATGCGTGCGCGGCAGCCGGTGAACCAGCAATCGCGCGCGTTACGGCCGAGACTGCCTGCGGCCGAAAACTCGGGGCCGAAATCCTGATCACGCCGCTCAAGGTCGACGCGACACTAGGCCATCGCTATCTCGGCCTCTTCCAAACACTCGGCGGTGAGCACTTCATCGATGGCCGCACGGTTCAACTCTTGCGTTTGGGCTCGCTGCATCCGCCTGCCGCAAAGCAGCCTAAGGGCATGCGCCTCGTTGTAGTGAATGACTAAAGGCGCGCCGCGAGGATCGCTCGGATTTGGGCGACGACCTCGTCACCGTCGTAGGGCTTGTTGCTGATCGCGCGGACGTTTGGGCACGATTGCTTGGCGCCATCCAGTGCGCGCGGAACACCCGAAGCGAGCATCACAGGCAAGTCGGCTGTTGTCTGTTCCAACCACTTCGCCAGGCCAATGCCATCGAGCCCACCTGGCATCGTGATGTCTGAGAATACCAAATCGACTTTCAGTCCCGCCAAAATCAGCTCTTGGGCTTCAGTCGCCGTACCGGCTTCGACGACCTTGAAACCGCAAAGGCGAAGATGATCGGCCGTCGCCAGGCGGATGAGGACTTCATCCTCGACCAGCAACACCACGGGTTGCGCGGCGGGATGCGCGTCATCCATCAAGTCTTCCGCCGGACTCATCACCCCTCCACAGCCGAAACCGCAGTGAACAAATGCTGATAGTTAGTCTTGGTTCCGAAAGCGGACACGCCCTCGCCTAGGTTTCACCACCTGAAACCTGCGCTACGGTAATCTACGGAACTCGGCAAATTCTCAAGCCGTTAAGTTACAGGCGGGGGGCTCACCAGAAGATGGAACCTGATGCCTGCCCGTAAGCCCGCGTCCCGATCCAAGAAAACCACGATCCTCCTCGTCGAGGCGGATGTCATCGTGCGCTTTGCGATCGCTGATCATCTGCGCTCGTGTGATTTCGTCGTCATCGAAGCAGTCAGCGCCGACGATGCGAAGGCGATCTTGGTCGCAGGGCCGAAGATCAACATTCTGGTGAGCGACGCGCAGCTTGCCGGCGGCGGCAGCGGATTTGATCTGGCGCAATGGGTCCGCCGTCATAGAGCCGAGATCGAGGTGATCCTCACTGCATCGATCGACAGCAAGGCGCACGCGGCGGCAGAACTGACGGCGCGCCTGCCTGAATGCCGGCCGCCAAGCGACGCCCAAGGCCTTGCCGCCAAGCTCAGCGGCATGCTCGCTGAGCGCAAGCGCAGGCTTCGCCAGCAGCCACGGAGCGCGCCCTCGCGAGCACCAAGGCGCAAGCGCGGCTAGGGCTATTTCTTGTAGACGACGCTGTCGTTGCGAACGCTGATCTCGACGCGGCGATTTTGCGCGCGGCCCCAGTCCGTGGAATTCGTGGCGATCGGCTCCCACTCGCCCATGCCTGACGTTCTGATCCGATAGTGATCGACACCGTACTGCGAAAGCACCTCGCTCACCGACCAGGCGCGTCGTTCGGAAAGGCGGTGATTGTATTCATCCGACCCGATGGCGTCGGCATGACCGATAATGCTCACCTGCATGCGCGGATAACGTGACAGCGTACGCGCCAAATCGGCGATGCGCGGCATGAACTGATACTTCACGTCGGCGCGGTTGAAATCGAACGTAATGTCCGAGGGCATGCGTACGCGCACTTCGTTTGGCGAAACCCGTTCGACCACGGCGCCTTGCGAGGCGGCGGGCGCCATCGCGTCACGCATTTCGCGCTCGGCGCGGTCCATGTCGTTGTCTTGCGCCATGGCCGGCGCAAATGAAGCGGCTAGAAAAGCAATGGCAAGCAATGCAACGCGCATGAGCGGCTCCCCGAGTATGCGCCGCTTGGCGTGAGCCGCTCTTATGTCAAATCTTTGGCTGTCTGCGCCCGAGCGCGCGACTGATGCCGATGAGCAACAAAGCTCCCAGCATGAAGGCGACAACTAGACCAACGAGATTGATCGCGATCTGGCCGTAGCTGATCGAGGTAGGGTCCATGAAGAAGTACGGGTAGAAGCCGTCGAACGCGCCGCGCGTGAGCCCGTAAACGGCGTAGGCCAGCGGCCAGATCGCCGCGAACGCTGCATCGCGCCAGCTCAAGCTTCCGTGTTGGCGCACGGACCAGAACGCCAGAAACACAAACGGCACGATGTTGTGAACGACGACGTCGGCCACCTTCTGCCAGCCCTGCGGATCCCAGCGCGAGGCAAGCAGCAGATTGTAGACGATGCAAACGAACATGATGGACGTGACCGCCATCAGCTCAACGCGTGGCACATTAAGCCCGCTGCGCGCTTCTGGTCTCAGCGCCGCCCGCGCCATAACGAGCGTGACGAACGTGTTGGTCAGAAGCGTGAACCACGAGAAGAAGCGCCACGTTATGGCAAGGGGCGAGGCCCCATCCGCAGCCATGTCGCCGTAGAGCAGGATGTACTGCAGCACGAGGCCGAATATCCCAATCAGGGCGCCAAGCGCCGCGATTGGCCGCGCAAGCTTCGTCACACCGCGACCTTCTCGTCTTCAGCGATCGGCGCGTCCTGCGCCGGCAAGAACGGCTTGCCACGCAGCTTATCGGAGAGCTTCTCTGCGATCATGATCGTCGGCGCATTGGTGTTGCCGCCGATAAGCGTGGGCATTACCGATGCGTCGATCACGCGCAAGCCGCTGACACCGCGCACACGAAGATCGCCGTCCACCGGCGCCTTTTCATCAGCGCCCATGCGAACCGTGCCGACCGGATGGTAGAGCGTCTCGGCGGTCTGGCGGATCCATGCGTCCAGTTCGCTATCGGTGCGCATATGCGCGCCGGGCGCGATCTCGTCGCCGCGATAATTGTCGAACGCATGCTGCGCGACGATGTCCCGGATCATGCGGATGCTATCGCGCATGCAGCGGATGTCGTTCGGCTCAGTCAAATAGCGCGGATCTATGAGCGGAGACTCGAAGGGGTTGCGCGAAGCGAGCTTCACCGTGCCGCGGCTATCGGGCCGCAACGGACAGGTGTGGATCGTAAATCCATCGCTTTCGGCTTTGACGCGCCCGTGATCGCGCATCAGCGCGTTGACGAAGTGTATTTGCACGTCCGGGCGATCGAGTTCACCGCGCGTCTTCAGGAACGCGCCGGAATGCAAATGAATGGTGCGACCGTGGCCGGTGCCGCGCAGCATGTACTCGATGCCGACCATCGGCTGACGATGGCCCTTCAGCAGCGAATAGAGCGTGATCGGCTTGGTGCAGCCATATAGCACGCCGCAGTCGATGTGATCCTGCAAATTGCTTCCGACATCCGGTGAGTCGACGACAACAGGGATATCGAGCTTCTTCAACTCATCGGCTGGCCCAATTCCCGAGAGCAGCAGCAATTGGGGAGACTGAAACGCGCCTGCGCTGAGGATCACTTCGCGGTTCGCGTAAACGCTCTGCACGGGCTTGCCCGGACCTGCGGAATACTCGACGCCCACCGCCACGCCGTTCTCGACGATCACTCGTCCTGCATGCGCGTTGGAAATGACTGTCAGGTTCGGACGCGCGCTCAAGACCGGACGCAAATACGCGTTCGCGGTCGACCAGCGTTTTCCGTCTTTGATGGTTAGGCTGTAAGGGCCCGCGCCTTCCTGTTGATAGCCGTTGAAGTCGCGTGTTTGCGGATAGCCCGCCTGAACCGCCGCTTGGATGAAGACCTTCTGTAACGGGTAGCCGGGAGGGCTGGGCGATACGTGCAACGGCCCGCCTTCGCCGTTCCACGCATCGCCACCGTTTTCGTTGTTTTGGGAGCGCTTGAAGTACGGCAGCACGTCCGCATAACCCCAACCAGTGAGGCCGGTTTGGCGCCATTGATCGTAGTCGCGCGCGTGGCCGCGAATATACATCATGGCGTTGATCGAAGAGGAGCCGCCCCAACCACGACCGCGCGGCTGAAACAGCCGGCGTCCGCCGAGCGCCTCTTGCGCCACGGTGTCGAACGCCCAGTTTGTGTCGTTCTTGTTGTTGAAGAGCTGGCTCGCGCCCGCCGGCATATTCACCAGCAGTTTGTCGTTGTGACCACCCGCTTCCAGCAAAGCGACGGTGATGCTGGGGTCTTCGCTGAGCCGGCTCGCCAGTACGCAGCCAGCCGAACCGGCGCCCACGATCACAAAATCAAACCTGCCGCCGCCTTGAGTGTCCGCCACGGTTTCCGTCCCTCTTTATATGTTGCCGGAACCTTTGCGCGCCCCCGCGCCCGGCGCCAAGCCCTGCCCCGCCGTCAAAGCTTAAGCAAACGTTTACGGTGAACGGTGCATTACTGGGAGCATGTCAGCTGCCCCGAAAATCGATCTTGCCGCCGCCGCCCGCCGCCTCACCGCGGCTTCAGTGGGCATCCGAGAGCGCCGCCGTTTCCGCCGCATGCCGGTGGAAGTCACAGGGCGCATGCTCGACTCGCTTGGACGCGAGCATGATTGCCGTACAGCCGACATCTCGCCTGGCGACATACGCATCGTAGCGCCCATCCTGCCGCAAGTGGGCGAACGCGTCGTCATTTACCTTGATGGCTTCGGCCGCGTCTCCGGCCATGTCGCAAGGAAATGTGGTGAGGGCGAAGTCGCCGTTATTTTTGATTTCACGGCGCACAAGCGCGAGAAAATGGCCGAGCAGCTCACCCTCGCGGTTAACCGCGATCTCGGCATCAACGAACCGATCCGCCCGGCTATCGCGGACGACCAGAAACTGATCAAGCTGCAGTTCGAGACGGGCGAAGCCTACGAAGGCGAGGTCGTCGACTTCTCGCTCGCCGGCATAACTATAAAGAGCAAGCGACCGCCGCCGCTCATTGGTGTGTGGGTACGGGCCGGCAACGTCTACGGCCGCGTCGCGCGTTTGATCGAAGGCGGCTTCGCCATCGACCTCGAACCACGCAAACACGGCTAACAAGACCTTACTGAACACTCCGGCATAGCGATTGCACGCGTCCGGTTTCGCCGGAGACGCGAACCGCCTCTCCGTCTTGAAACGGAGCAGACCCGTGAGCGACGTCGCCACTTTAAAATCCGCCACCACCGCCAAATGGTGGGTGCAGATCCGCGGCCGCGCCTTTGGCCCGTATTCAATCGAACAGATGGCCACCTTCCTCGCCGAAGGTCGCGTTCGTCCGACTACTTTGGTTTCCGCTAACGGCAAAACGGATTGGACCGAAGCGCGCCGTGTCATGGCGCTGCGCGGTCTGCGCAAGCCGGCGAACGCCAACGATGCCGAAGAGGCCGCGAACGTCTTCGTTCACGCTGAGATTTTCTCAGGCTCGTGGATGGCCTTTATGGCCGCCCTCGAGAGCATGGGTTTTGTCTGCGATCTTGGCCCCGGGCTTTGGCTGGTGCGCACGCGCTTCACCTCGGGCGTCATTCGCAACACGCTCTCGCAAACGCTTGAACGCGGCGACCGCTTTGTCGTGATCGACGCGTCCCGCGATCGTCTGGCCTGGTTCAACCTCGGCCCGGAAGTCGATGTTCGCATCTCGAAGGTCTGGAACGGCCCGCTGCGCGCCGACAACGACGCGCGCTAAGCGCCGATCGCCGCTGCAAGGCGCTCGTAAGCGCGCACATAGTCTTCCTTGAACTGCTGCACGACCGCGCCCGCCGAAAGCGGCTCGTTCATCAGCCCTACACCCTGGCCAACCCAGTAGGTCGCAAGCTCCTCCGCGCCGGTGTGGCCGCCATCGGCCAGCTTGTCGATCAGCCGAAGCGGCGGTTCGGACACGAACGTCTGCAGCGGCATCGGCAACGGCTTCGGCGCGCCGTCCGCTTCCCACGCGTCGGTCCAAGGCGAGCGCAGCTGCCGCGAGGGCTTTCCGGTGCGCGACTTGGAGCGAACCGTGTCGCGCGAAGTAGCGGCGAGCAGCTTCTTCTTGACTACGTCGCTCGTCTCGGCCTCCGGCGTCGTCAGCCACACCGAGCCACACCAGGCGCCCGCTGCACCCATCGCCATCGTCGCCGCCATCTGCGCGCCAGTGACGATGCCACCCGCCGCAAGCACAGGCACGTTGGCGCCGGCGGCACGCAGCGCTTCAACGACTTCAGGCACCAACACCATCGTCGTCACTTCACCGCAATGCCCGCCAGCCTCGGTGCCGGCCGCGATAATGATGTCGACACCAGCGGCAGCTTGAGCGAGCGCATGCTCCTTCGCGCCGACGAGAGCAGCAACGGCGACGCCATGCTTCTTGCCCATCTCGATCATCAGAGGCGGCGGGGTGCCCAGCGCGTTGGCGATCAGCTTGATCGGATACTGAAACGCGACTTCAAGCGATGACGCGCCTTGGTCGGCTAGATTGCTGGCGAAGCCAGATCCGTTCCTGCGCTGATCTTCGAACCCCGACGCGTCGATGCCGTGTTCGGCGAGGATGCGGTGCGTGAACGCCAAATGCTCTTGCGGCAGCCCTGACAAGAGCTTGTCGACGTTCGGCGCCTCGCCCTTGCCCTCGTATTTGTTCGGCACGATGAGATCGACGCCATACGGCTTGCCGCCAGCATGCGCCTCGATCCAATCAAGCTCCTGCCTAAGACGATCAGTCGAATAGCCGGCAACACCCAGTACGCCCATGCCGCCCGCTTTCGAGACTGCCGCTACGACATCGCGACAGTGCGAAAACGCGAACAGTGGAAACTCTATGCCTAGACGCTGGCAGATGGGCGTATGCATCATGGCTCCAAGCATAGCGCGGCGGAGCCAATGGACGAGAGCAAAATCCCGGTCATCGTCGGCGTCGGCCAGATCAACGACCGCGAAGAGCGGCTGAACTCCGTTGAGTTGATGGCCGCGGCGCTGCGCAACGCTGATGCGGACGCCAGCGGTGGATGGCTCAATTGGATCGATGCGCTCGATGTTGTGGCTCAACTCTCATTCCCCGAGTTCGCGGACGCCTCGGCTCCGTTGGCGCAGATGCTGCACATCGCACCGCGCCACTGCGCGCAAACGCGTTATCCGATGGGCGACAGCCCCGTCGCGCTGCTGAACCAGGCCGCCAACCGCATTGCCTCAGGCGAGGCCGAGATTTGCGCCGTAGCGGGCGGCGAAGCGCTGCGCACGGCTGCCAAACGAGCCGCCGGCGGCAAGCGCGATGCGGTGCGAGAGTCCGCAGCGCGCGCTACGCGTGAAGGACGCGCCCGCTACGGCATCGTCGCGCCCACCGATGTGTACCCGTTCTACGAGAACGCCTGCCGCGCCGCCTGGGGCCAGACGCTCGCGGAAGCGCAACGCGAGAGCGCAGAGATTTGGGCGGGGCTTTCGCAAGTTGCGGCAGGCAATCCCAATGCGTGGCTGCGCAACGCCGTTTCGGCGGAGCAAATTCTGGAGGTCTCACCGACCAATCGCCCGATCGCGTTTCCCTACACGAAACTGATGGTCGCCAACGCTTCCGTGAACCAGGGCGCGGCATTCATCGTGACGAGCCTCGCACGCGCCAGAAAAGCCGGGATTCCCGAAGCACGGCTCGTCTACATCGGACGCGGCGCCGCAGCGCGCGAACCAGGCGACGTGCTAGCTCGCGATCGCGTCGACCGCTCGCTCAGCCTCGAAGCGAGTCTGCGCAGCGCGCTGGCATTCAACGACCTGACCAGTGCCGATCTCGATCACGTCGAACTCTACTCGTGCTTCCCGGTTATGCCGAAGCTGGCGCGCCGCATCATCGACTGGCCGCTCGACAAGCCGATGACAGTGTTCGGCGGCCTCACCTTCGGCGGCGGTCCAGTTGGCAACTATATGAGCCACGCCGTCGCTTCGATGGCAGAGGCACTCCGTTCCAACGGCACGCACGGCCTGCTCTTCGGCAATGGCGGCTTCGCTACGACGAGCCACAGCATTATTATTTCGCGCGATCCATCGATCGCCTCACAAGGGCCGCAGGATCCGAGCGTGCAAGCTGAGGCTGATGCCTCGCGCCCTCCGCCGCCGCCACTGCTTGACACGTATTCCGGCGTGGGAGAGATCGACAACTATACTGTCTTCTACGATCGCGACGGTGCAGCAAAGAGCGGCGTGATCGTCGGTAAGACGCCGAACGGCGAACGTTTCCTCGCCTATGTGCCACGCGAAGATTCGGAACTGATCGCGTTTCTCACGGATGGCGCTCTCGAACCGGTCGGGTCAGTCGGGAAGGCCACCACCGACGCAGAGGGCGTCAATCACTGGCGCCTCTAGCTCGGCGCGCGGCCGTCTCGCAGGAAGGGATACGGGTTCATGGAATCCGCCTCCCACCAATGACGCTCCGGTGTGAGCCGTTGTATCTCGAAGTGCAGGTGCGGCACGGGTGCGTTACCGCTCATGCCGACATACGCGATCACATCGCCCTGCTGCACCACGTCACCCTCCGCTAGGCCCGGCGCGCGGCTGCTGAGGTGGGCGTAGTAATAGACGAAGCGTTCGCTCGTATCGAACTGGTAGATCGTGATGCCGCCGCGCACGCTATCGAAGAATTTCACGATGCGCCCGTCCGCCGCCGCGCGCACCGGCGTGCCGAGCGGCGCCATGATGTCGATGCCTTCGTGCGTGCGGCCTTCGGAGCGGCTCGCGCCCCAGGTATCGGTGAGTGCGCCCGTGGCAACATTCGAAACTGGAATGATGAGTTCGGCGCTTGTTACCACAGCGGCGCGCCGCCGGATTTTCTGCTCCGTTTGCTGCCGCTCAATCACCGGCGACGGCGCCAACGCCTGCTCCACAGGCGCAGGCGAAATGACCGCGTGCACTAGAAATGCGGCGGCGACCAAGAATACCCACGATGTGACCTGTGGCAGCGTCATCTACCGCAAATGCGCGTGCGATCACTGAAGTTCCTCCCTTTCTCGGTCTTCACGCCGCCTCATAATGGCCGAAAGACCACACTACGTACGCTGCGTGGAGTGCCTGGGCATGGATCGTCGGAAGTTTCTGCAAGCAGCGGCCGGCGCTGCGTTCAACGCCGCGCTAGTCGGTGGAGTGGGCGCGAACATGCTGGTTCCCGCCAGTGCAACCACGCCCGCAGCGGCGCCACGCCCTGCTGTACAAGCGCGGCAACTCGCATTCCTGAACACGCACACGGGCGACAGGTTCAGCGACGCGTACTGGGAAAACGGCAACTACGTGCCGGACGCCATGGCCGCGATCAATCACGTCATGCGCGATCACCGCTCTGGCGAAACCCACGCGATCGACCCGCGCCTGCTCGATCAGCTTCACGGCCTGAAGGGCCTAGTGAGCGCGTCAGCGCCGTTCCAGATCATCTCCGGCTATCGCTCGCCCGCGACCAATGCCGCGCTGCATGAGAACTCAAGCGGCGTGGCGACACGCAGTCTGCACATGGACGGCCGCGCCATCGACATCCGGGTTGCAGGCGTGGAACTCACTCGCCTCCGCGATGCGGCGCTTGGGATGCAGGCGGGCGGCGTCGGCTACTACGAAGCCTCAGACTTCATCCACGTCGACACCGGCCGCGTGCGCCGCTGGTAATCACCCGCGGGTCGTTGCCCGCTGCGCCACGCTGCTTTCACGGATCGCTACGGTCACGCCCGGGCGCACCGCGCGGCCAAGCTCGACCGCATCCCAGTTCGTGAGCCGGATGCAGCCGTGCGACTGCGTCTTGCTGACCTGCGATGGATTCGGCGCACCGTGTATGCCGTAAGTGTCCGCGCTCAGCGCAATCCAGACCGCACCAACCGGATTGTTCGGCCCGGCTGCGATGTCGAGAGCGCCGTGATTGCGGCGGCCAAACGTCGGCAGCCGCGCCGGGTCGTAGCGATAGGTCGGATCGAATGCGACCCCGCGCACCGTGTGCTCGCCAATCGGCGCAGGCGCATCACCGCTTCCGATGGTGGCAGGATAGTAGGCGACGAGTTGGTTTGAAGCGTCGAACGCGCGCACCGCGCCCGCCGACACGTCGACCTCGACTGAGGCGACCTGAACGTTAAGTTCGCCGCCGCCATTGGCCACAACGATCTCAGTGCCAGCCTGCGCGAAGTCCGCGCCAGGATTGAGCGTGCGCAACAGATCGTCATCCATGTGGAATTTCTCGGCGATCGCTTCCTCGGCGCTTTCGTAGCCAACGCGATCAAGACGCGACATCGCTTCGAGATCGCTTGGCACGTCCACAAATGGGCCGGCCACGTCCTCTGCGCTGATTGTGTATGCAACGAGCGCGGGCGACGAATCCGTCTGTTCGAGGCGCGTCAGCAGCGCATCGTCGGCCACGCCGTTCACGGTGAGATTGTTGGCCTCCTGATACGCTGATACCGCCTTGCGGACGTTCTCGCCGTCATAGCCGTCAATCACGCCGGGCGAAAAATGCGCGCGATCGAGCAACACTTGTATGCGTACCATGCCCGCATCGAAGCGCGCGTTGGCTGGCGCGGTCGCCTCGGTCGGCGTCTCGCCAGCCGGTGGCGGCTCGGGATTGATCCCTGGATCAAGATTTGCCGCCGTTGGCGCAGCGCCTGAACCCGCCGGCACGGCAGATTGCGGCACCGCAGGAACATCGGCCAAGCTGTCGGGCATCTGCATGGTGAAGCGCGCCGAATTGATCTCCGCCATCTGCGCACGCGCGTCGGCGCTCATCTCGACCGTTGGAGCGGAACTCGGCGCTTCAGCGGCTGGCGAGCATGCTGCAAGCGCAAGAACCGACGCGGCGGCTAATACAATCAATTTCATGGAAGCAAACCCTGGGTGATCCCTCGGGTGCTCAATCGATCAAGACGCGCTTCGTTCCGCCGACGGTAGGCGGCGGCTCAGCCTTGGCGCCGATCGTCGTCGTCGTCTGTTTCGGCGCTGCGCGCCGCACGCGATGGCGCGGCAGCAACCTCCGCCGCGAACGCGTTGGGATGAACGAATTCGTCACGGAACCAAGGATTAGTCTTGGTATCGAATGTGCGCTCCAACCACTTCACGACCCGCTTCACGCGCAGCGAGTTGCGCACTTCATGGCGCACGGTCAGCCACAATTGTATCGGCGTGCTGATATCTTCGATAAGCACCAACTCCGGATAGAGGCGGCAAAAATAGCTCGGCAGAGTCGCGATGCCCGACCCGCTGACGACGGCAGTTACGAGCGTGCCACTGGAGTTCGTTTCCAAGCTGAACGACGAAAGCGCCTCCACGGCGCTCGCGCGCTTGCTCCAGTTCTCGCGTTGAAAGGTCTGCGCGACGTGTTTCAATGTGCGGTGATCGCCTGCGGCGCTCGCGGCGGATTTTGGCGTGCCGTAAATATCGAGGTACTTCGGCGAAGCAACGAACACATAGTGCAACACCGCCAGCGGCGAGATTATATCTTCGACACGCGCGACAGTCTTTTCTGCCGAGATGGTGATGTCAGCGATGCTGTCCGCGGACTCCTTGGACCAGAAGCCGCAATCCAGAGTAAGCTGAATCTTGGGATGCAGGTTGAGGAATTCGGCGGTGCCGGGCGCGATCCAGTAACTCGTCAGACCATCGGGCGCTGCGATGGATACAGGCCCTTCTTCTTTGCGGTCTCGGCCGCGCACTGAGCCTTCGATCGCCGTGGCGAAGCGCTGCATCGAAAGCGCCTTGTCACGAACGTCTTCGCCGGCGGGCGTCAGCGTCATGCCCGTGGCGCTGCGATTGAACAGTTTGACGTCGAGCCGGGCTTCCAGGTCATCGATCCTGCGGCTAACGGCGCCGGGGGTGATTTTTAGGATCTGAGCCGCCTTGTTGATGCCGCCAGCGTCAGCAACGACGGCGAAAACACGCACATCGTCCCAGTCCATGCGGTCTCTTGGCCGCTCGTCCTTGGTCGATTTGGTCAATGCCCTGTTTCCATCTTCGCGGCAGCGGAGACGCCCTGCGGAAGGGTAGTGGAACCTACCGCTACCTTACAAGGGCCGAGAGATGGATCTGTCTGCACTTTCCCGCTTCATTGATCCAACTGGACGCTCGTCCGACCCGCGCATGATCAACGCGGTCGCAGCCTTCTGTGGCGCCACGCTGGCAAGCAACGACGAGATCGCAGATGCACGCGCCCTCGCCGCTGAACGCATATCAGACGGGGTCGTGAGCACAGAGATGTTTCGCGCGGTGCAAGACATTACCGGCAGCAGCATCTTCGTGGCGCGAGAGAACCGCAAGGTCACAGGGATGACCGCGTTCTTTCTCCTGCGGCCCGCCGGAATGCGGGCGTTCGAAGAGGGCCGTTTCGATACGATAGACGTGAACCTGGACTACATCTGCCGCCCGCGCGAAGAGCCCGCTGGCGGGTATGCGTGGGGTTTCGCCAGCACCACGGACAAGGCCGCCGGGCGCGTCGTAAAGGCCTCCCTGGCCGTGCGCGAAGCACTTCTATGGAATCTCGCGGGCTATACCCGCGCGGCCACCGACGATGGCGCGCGCCTGGTCTTCGGTATGCTCGGCTTCACACCGGTGCCCGGCGACGCAACGCTTGCACGATACGAGGCGCGCAGCCGCCCGTTCGAGGGCTTCATTGTTCCTCAACAGCAGCAGGCCGCATGAGCGCTGCCATCGCCTTCGCCGCTGACGACGCAGACAACATCTCTGTCTCGATCGCCAATACGATGGACCAACTCCAAGCGGTGTTTGCGCTACGCGCCGTCGTGTACATGGGCGAACAAAACTGTCCTTACGACGAAGAGTTCGATGGCAACGATTTGGCCGGCGCAACCCATCTGATCGCGCGCGAAGGCCGGCAGCCCGTTGGCGTTTGCCGCATTCGTTGGTTCAACGGTTTTGCAAAACTCGAACGCGTCGCTGTCGTGCGCGGCAGGCGCAATGGCCGCGTCGTTCGAGCGCTTTGGAAGGCCACCGAAGACTTGGCCGCGCGCAAGGGTTTCCGCTACCTGCTTGGCCACGTTGAGCCGGCGTTGTTGGCGTTCTGGGAGCGTTGCGCGGGCCTAAAACGGCGCGTCGGCCGGCCGAGCTTTTACTTCTCCGATCGCGAATACGTCGAAACGCTCGCGGAGCTACCGCTGCGCAACGATGCGCTTGATCTCGATTCCGAACCGCTTGTGCTGCTGCGGCCGGAGGGGCGTTGGGACAACCCTGGCGTTCTAGATGTCTCCTCGCAGCGCCGTGCTGCGGGGCGATGAAAGTTGCTTGATCTCCGTCGAAAGCTTCAGCGTCCGACGCTGCTGTGTCTCAATCTCCGCCTTGAACGGTTAGATGAGCACACGGCAAATACGGCTCGCCTATCGGCCGCAGCTTGGTCCTTGCGCCATGCCCGAGAGAACGGATGGCGCGTTGTGCACGCCCACAACCACGCGCCCAGAATGCGCAACCGCCGCAGCGGGGTCATCGAAGGCCTGCAGCCGCTCCGCGACGAGCCAGTGCACCTATTCCTAAACCAATCTCCGTTTGATTGCTCTGCGCTTTGGGACGCCATCAACGAAGAGCACATTTCGCGCCTTTATCTAATTGGCGTGGTGCATTCGCGCGCGGGGTTGGCCGCGATCGCTTCCGCTCACGAGAGACGGCTCAGTGTCACGCTCATTGAAGACGCGTGTCTCGGGCCAGACCCCGACGACGGGGCAAGGGGCCTTTGGCTGCACCAATACGCTTCGGAATTTTCAACAGACCTAGAAACAAGCGAACGGGTTTTCCTGGGGGACAGAGGCAACGTCATTGAACTTGCCGCTTGGCGCCCTTCGCCTGTGATGGATGGGGGGGACAGATGAGCAAACTTCAACGCGTCAGCGAGGCCGATCCGGAGGCCAAACTGTTGCTTGCGCAAGAACTGACGCGCGCAGCGCTTATGGCCGCATACGACGCGGGATCCTCGGCGGAAGTACTCAACCTGCTGTTGGACGCTCTGCGCGAACTCGTCGATGAAGTCCCCGTAGAAGAAGCGCTGGTGAACTAGCTCTTCTTGTTGCGGAGATGCGCTTCGGCCAAAAGCGACTTCGCATTGGCGACAAGTAACCGCCTGCCTGCCTGATTGAGCTTCGAATAATAGGCAATCAGCGACTGATAGGTCTCGTCATCGACGCCTATCTGGCTTGCGGAGGCCTTGCCGCCACGCGGAATTAGCGCCGTCAGTTGGACGTCAAGAACGCGTGCAATCGCTATAAGCGTACTCGCCGCTACGCGGTTGATGCCCTTCTCGTATTTTTGGACCTGCTGAAATGTAACGCCCAGCGAGTCCGCGAGACCTTCCTGACTCATACCCAGTTCGAGACGGCGCGCGCGGACGCGGCTGCCAATCTCTCTATCGACCGCGGTTGCAGTGCGCGGCCCAGAAGTTTCTTCGTTTTGCCCCACGTCGTCGCCCTTACTTCGTCCCCTTATTCCTCGCGTGCTGGCGTTACGGCAACCAAAATCGTTGTCGGTTACGTGACGTAACGCAGCCCTTATGCAGTTTTTTCGCGCAGGTCGCGCCTGTAGCGCTTCCAATTCTCCACGTAGTGCGCTGCAGAAAACTGGATCACCTGCCGCTGCTGCTCCTCCAGCTTCCGCGCCGCGCGCGCCGGAACTCCCGTGATGAGCGAACCTTCCTCAAATGACTTGCGCTCGGTCACCAATGAATGTGCGCCTACGAGGCAAAAACTTGGGATGGAAGCGTAATTGAGCACCGTCGCCTTGATGCCGATGAGCGACGTATCTGCGATTGCACACCCGTGCAGCATTACTTGGTGTCCGATCGTCACGTCTTTGCCGATGGTAAGCGGCGCGCCCATGTCGGTGTGCAGCACGCTGCCATCCTGAATATTCGAATTTTCGCCGACGACGATTGGCTCGTTGTCGCCGCGAAGCACGGCGCCAAACCACACCGAGGCGTTCTTCTTGAGCACAACACGGCCAATTAACACCGCCGTCGGCGCCACCCAAAACGCGTCCGGGTCTTCGACCTCTAGATCGGCGTCAGCGAGCGAATAGATCGGCATCGTTGCGGCTCCGGCAGTTGTGCGAATTTTTTGAGACGTTCCGGGTCTTCAACGCGTCGTTAACCGGTTCAGCGCTTCCTGTAACCACCGAACCGGAGTTTTTCGGTTCACCCGTCTCCAGGACGAAAGTCCGTTTGTGGGGGAGTACGTGGGCTCAAAGCGCAGGTACAGCGCACCGACCAGAACGCCCAACGGCGCATCCGCCGACGACTCCTTCGACTCCTCAGATTTCTTCGACTCTCCACCGCCTGCCGGCAGAAGCCGCGCGGGCTCTTTGTACTCCCGAAAGGAGCACTCTATGGCGAAGCGGACTGCCAAGCGCAGACAAGCGCACGGCTCGATCAACGTTCAGGAATTCCAGCGCGATGACCGTCGTCAGCGGAATCTGCAAGTGCTCGAAGGCGGCTACCATCCCGCCAACGACAGCAACAGGGATCACAGCTTCGTCAAAAACGTCCGCCCTAAATCCAAAGGCCAAACGCAGCTGATGGAGGCGATCGATACGCACGCCCTCGTGCTTGCGCTGGGGCCCGCCGGCACCGGCAAAACCTATCTCGCCATCACCAAGGCTGTCGAAGCGCTCGAAAGCGGCAAAGTTGGCCGCATCGTGCTCTCGCGGCCCGCCGTGGAAGCCGGTGAATCGCTGGGTTTCCTGCCCGGCGCGATGGAAGACAAACTCGCTCCCTATCTGCGCCCGCTTTACGACGCGCTCCAAGATCGCCTCTCGCCGAAGCGCCTCAAGGCGCTGATGGCGGAAGGTTTGATCGAGATCGCGCCCGTAGGCTTCATGCGCGGCCGCACGCTGAACAACGCCTTCGTCGTGATCGATGAAGCGCAGAACTGCACTTACGGCCAGATTAAGATGCTGCTGACGCGCTTGGGTTGGAATTCGACCATGGTCGTCACCGGTGACCCGGCGCAGACCGATTTGTTGCCGGATCTCTCCGGCCTCCACACGGTCGCCGACAAGCTCGAAGGCGTGAATAACATCGCCGTCTGCCGCCTCACCGACTCCGACATTGTCCGTCACCCGCTAGTCGCTTCGATGCTGGGTGTCTTGTAAACGCTATCGCCGCGCTTCAGCGGCCGTCTGTTGGATCAACGATTTCTCTTAGCCCCGGCCTAGCGCCGGGGCTTTCTTTTGGGCAGCCGACCATCGTGCTATGCGGAAGCAAGGAAGTTCGCATGGGCGCAAATGTTCAATTCATAGCGTTCCGTGAAGCACCCAACCTGGCGGCGCTGTCCGCCATTCCGGGCCTCACGGGTTTTCGGCTCTTCAAGCATACAGCCAGATCAGAATGGCACCTCGAAGGACCGAACCCCGAGGGCAATGACATAACCTTCTACGAGCCGCTGGACTATGCGCCGAAGGGCGACGCCGCTAAGCAAGGCGCAGCCGGCGCCAACGCGCTCTCGGCCGCGATGAAGACCGCAGGCATCAAGCCCCACGGCTTGGACGAGAAGACGGTCACCGCCGCTCTAACCCTCAGCATCCAACTCGGGATCGACACGCTGCTCATATACAGCAACGACGACGGCATCGACGCGGGATTTATCTGCGAGAGCGGGCAAGTCAAATACGCCAAACTGCCCGTACTTCCGAAAGGTATTGCGGTCTTCGAAAACGGCGCGGCACGCGTCGAAACACCAAACACGGGTGAGCTTGACGAGGGCGAGCCGATGCTTGCCTTGCATCATCTAGCGAGCGAGGTCGCGAACACATTCTTCGGCACCTCGGTAAGATGGCGTGTGACATCAGACCCGTATGAGTTCAACGCCGCAGATTACACGCTTCTCGCGCAACGCGGCCATCGCGCTCCCTTCAGGTTGCCAAGCGCCGACGCCGAAGCCGCCTTGCGTGCGATCGACAATTCCGAACGTTCACCCGTTGAGCAAATGGCGGCTTATATCGCGCAGACAGATGTTCAGGTTCGTGCCGCACTTGCGCCGGATCTCATTGATGCTCCGCGCGTCGACCGCGACTTGATTGAGTGGCAGGTGTCCGCGAGTCTCCTGCACGTCAGGTGGCGTCCCGACTACGCTGAGTTTCTCGCGTTCCTGGAGGAAGTCCTGACGTACCTTCGGCGGCTGAGACCCAAGCCAGAATTCCGTCATCAGATAGATTTTGACGCCGAGGGCCGGCGCCTGCTCGCTGTATGGGAAGGGCTAGCGACGAAGTTCGGCGCCTGAGATCGCTACTCTTCGCCCTCGAGATCGATATCGAGGATGCTCATGGTGAGCACTTGGCCCTCATCCTCGTCGACCGACACGGTGCCGACGAATTCGTCGTGCACGTAAACTTCGGCGCTGTCCGTTTTCCGCGGCCGCGCGCGCACATCGAGATCGGCGGCATGAAGCACTTGGCGCAAAGCGGCCTGCAGACGAGCACGCTCCGCGTCATCGATTGGCGCATTCTTCTTGGCGCCCGGCGCCGGCGGCACAGCCAGGCTGATCGAATAGGAAAGCTCGCCCTCGTCCTCATCGCGCAGCAGCGCGGCGATGCGCTTGCCGTCCACAAGCACATCCGCCTCATCGGCCGATTTCGACACCACCGACACCGTGGGCGAACCGAGCAATTTCGATAGGTAAGCGCCGAGGCGCGTGCATTCGGCAGCGTTCAAGGGGGACTCCGTTCTGAGGCCGGAAACTCGCGCCCGAACGGCTTCAGGTCAAGCGCGGGACTAGTCGAATTCCCAATGCGTGGCCTCTTTACGCAGGTGGCGGCCGTAGAGAAACGCAAACAAGCCGAGGCCAGCGAACATGCCCATGACCGTAACGTAGCCGTACATCCCGTCATCAATCGCGTCGCGCAGCGTGAAGGGCGTGAGCAGCGCGATCGCGCCCAGCGCCACGGCCACAGCGACTCCGGTTTTGATCAGCACGTCGCCGAAGAAATAGTTGCGATCGATCTCGCCACGCGGGCGGCGATGCGGCTTGGACTTGCTCTTGCTCATGAGACGGAGCGTACCGGGATTCGCACGCGCCCGCCTCGGCGGCGGTGCACTGATTATTTGCGGAGCGTAACGAATGCGCGCCCGCGCGCGGAAAGCTTCGGTCAATGCGGGCGACGGGCGTCTCATGCCGAAACGAGTTCAGCGCAAGATGGCTCCGGCGTCTAGACTCAGCGTCGGCCGTGCTGCGGCGTGACGCTGCGCGTCGTCTCAAGTTCGTAGGAGATGACGCACGATCGCGCCTCGTCACGCGTTTCTTGGCTGCAGTTACTGCGGGCAAAGGCTTCCGCCAACTGCAGCGCGCGCTCCTTATTCGGACCCCAGCCGTGTTGCGTGTCAAAGAGCACGGCGAAGGCGCTCCAGGGCATCATGGTCTGCCCAAGCGTCTTGCTCTCGAAGATGCGTTCGATCGTGGGCTGGAAGAAGCCAAGCCGCGCGGCAAGCGTGCCAGTGTCAGCGCCGTTCAGTTCAGTCAAGAACTCGCGCCAAGCCTGGTTGGCCTGCTGACACATCTCGATCAGCCGCACATCGCCCCGGCCGAGGCGCTCAAGCAGTTCGTGCATGGGCATGCCGCCTTTCTAGCGGCACCCGATCACGCCTTTACGACAGACGCACCTCGCCTCGCCTCAAAGGCGGGCCTCAGAGCCACCACTTCGCGGCTTTGGCGCGGAAATTCGCCGCACGCTCGAGTTCAGCGCTGACGGCAAACACGCTTTCCTCATCGAGCGCCTTGCCGATCACTTGCAGCCCAAGCGGCAGACCCTGCGCGTCCACGTCCGCGGGAAGCGCCAACGCTGGCAGACCGGCAAGGTTGGCTGTCACGGTGAAAATGTCGTTGAGGTACATTGCGACGGGATCACCACTTTTCTCGCCCAACCCGAATGAGGCGGATGGCGTCGCTGGCGTCAAAATCGCATCGACTCTTTCAAACGCATCCCGGAAATCCTGAGCAATGCGTTGGCGGACTTTTTGGGCGCGTAGGTAATACGCATCGTAGTACCCCGCGCTCAGCACATATGTGCCGATCAGTATGCGGCGTTGCACTTCCTTGCCGAAACCAGAGGCGCGCGTGTTCTCGTACGTGCCGTTCAAGTCCTTGCCGGCCACGCGCGCGCCGTAGCGCATGCCGTCATAGCGAGCGATATGGGATGAGGGTTCCGCAGGCGCCACGATATGATCTGCAGGCAGCGCATACTTTGTGTGCTTGAGCGAAATGGGCACAATCTCCGCGCCAGCGGCCTTGACCCACTCGATGCCTCGCTGCCACAGGGCTTCGATCTCGGCAGGCATCCCATCTACGCGATACTCCTCGGGTACGCCGATTTTCATGCCTTTGATCGAGCGCTTCGTTGCAGCGCGGAAATCCGGCAACGCATTTGGAAGCGACGTTGAATCCTTCGGATCGTGACCGGCCATTGATTGAAGCAACATTGCCGCATCTTCGACCGTCTTTGCGATCGGCCCCGCTTGGTCGAGAGAAGATGCGAAAGCCACGATCCCCCAACGCGAGCAGCGCCCGTAGGTTGGCTTAATTCCCACCGTGCCCGTGAATGCTGCCGGTTGGCGGATCGAGCCACCCGTATCCGTAGCTGTTGCACCTAGGCAGAGATCGGCGCTGACGGCCGACGCGCTTCCGCCCGACGATCCGCCCGGGGTCAGTTTGGTGTCTTCGTTTCCGCGCCGCCACGGCGAGACAACGGGACCAAAGTGCGAAGTCTCGTTCGACGAGCCCATCGCGAACTCATCCATGTTGAGCTTGCCCAACATGACCGCGCCGTCGCGGAAGAGATTGGCGCTCACGGTCGACTCATAAGTCGGCGTGAACTCGCCAAGCACGCCCGAGCACGCCGTCGTCCGCACGCCTTCAGTGCAGAAAAGATCCTTGATCCCCAGCGGCGCGCCTTCGAGCGGCCCAGCTTTGCCCTGCGCGCGCTTCGCGTCCGACGCCTTAGCGCCCTCGCGCGCCAGCTCAGGCGTGGTCACCACGTAGGCGTTGAGGTGCGGGTTGGCTTTGTCGATCGCATCGATGAAAGCGTTCGTCAGCTCGACGGACGAGAATTGCTTCTTCTCCATTCCATCGAGCGCATCAACGAGAGTAAGGGTCGTCAGGTCGGTCATAAGATCAGGCACTCAAAGATTTTGCGTAGAACGCCGTCCAGGCGCTCGGCGGATAGTCGAGGACGGGTTCGCTAGGCTCAAAGCCGCCGCGCTCATAAACACGCTTGGCGGCGTCGAAATTCGAGCCCGTCTCCAGAACAACGCGGGTGACGCCCTCCTGTCGCGCGAGATCTTCGATGCGCGCCAGGATGGCGCCGCCAACCCCGAGGCCACGCGCCTCCGGCTTCACGAACATGCGCTTTACCTCGCCGACGCCGTTCGCATGCCGCCGTAGCGCGCCCATCCCAAGCGTCGCGCCGCGCACATGACGCGCCACGAGCAAGGTCGTATCCGCCTGCGCCATCTGCTCGACGGTCATGTGATGGCGATACTCAGCTGGCGTCAGCTCGAACGTAAATTCGTTCAACGCCTTCACCAGCGCGCGCACATCGTCTGAGAGCGGCGTTTCGGTGGTGATGGTGAAGCTCACTCAACCACCTTCGGCACGACGAAGAATCCATCCTCCGCCTTCGGCGCGTTCTTCAGCACTTTCTGCGGGTCGTCGCCCGCAGTGACCACGTCATCGCGCATCGGCAGCGACAGGCCTTCGACGGCGCTCGTCATCGGCTCGACGCCTTCAATGTCCACCTCATTCAGCTGCTCGATCCACGCCATGATGCCGTTGAGCTCATCGGCCATCGGCTTCACACGGTCTTCGGGCAGCGCCAGGCGTGCGAGCTTCGCCACCTTGCGGACGGTTTTTTCATCAATCGACATGATGCCGGGGCTTATAGCCCGGCTCTCAACCGTTCAAGACCCAGCCGGGCTGCATTCGCCGGTCCAGGTGTTAGTGATGCCGGAACCGCCCTCGCGGAGCGTGAAGGTGCGCAGATCGCGCGCAATTTCTAGGTCGGCGGTATAGCTCGTGCGGTCGCTGGTGCGCATGACGGCTGTCCAGCCGAGAGCGCGGGTGAGCGTCGGTTCGTATTGCGCGTCCTCACAGCCGGTGGCGATGCAGAAGCGCCCCGCCCCGCCGCGATTGGGCACCGAGAGCGAAATATAGAGCGTCGATGTCTCCCCTGGGTTCTCGGCGGTGCAGCCGCCAGCAGGGCATTCGCGCACGTCCCCAGCATTGCAGTTGAGGTCCGCGCCTAGCGCGAAAGCGAGTTCAGGATTGGCGGCGCCTGAGTTATCGGCGGTCGAGCCAGCACAGGCCGTGAGGCCCAGAGCGGCGGTCAGAAGAAGAATACGCAGCATTCCCGCATTGAAGACCTCCGCTTGACCTTCCGCAAGCGCGCGCCGAGTGATGACGAACTTTCAATGCCGCTCCTCGACCTCCCCGCCTTCGCCGCAGCGCTGCCCGCGAGCGCCGCCATTCTGGGGATTGATCCCGGTGAGAAGCGCATCGGCGTGGCGGTGAGCGATACGACGCGTCTGATCGCTTCGTCGCTCGATACAATCACGCGCGCCAAGTTCGCCGAGGACGCTACCGCAATCCTCAAACTCTTCGACGCACGCCAATGCGCCGGTTTCGTGATCGGCCTGCCGCTCAACATGGACGGCTCTTCTGGCCCCGCCGCACAGTCGGCCCGCGCCTTCGCGCGCAACTTGCTCGGCAAGCGCGACGCGCCACTGCTGCTCTGGGACGAGCGGCTCTCCACCGCCGCCGTGACCCGCACCTTGATCGAAGGCGACGCGTCGCGCCGCCGCCGTGGCGAAGTCGTCGACAAAATGGCCGCCGCCTACATGCTCCAGGGCGCGCTCGACGCCATGCAGGAGCGCCGCGCGTGAGCGACGTCGTCGGCGAATTACTGCCGGTCTTCTTGTTGATCGCCGTGGGCTGGATCGTCCGCACACGCAATATCGTCACCGCTGAAGCATTCGGGCAGGTGAATCGCTTTGGCTATTTCGTCCTCTACCCAGCTTTCCTTTTTACGCTGAGCTCCACAGCCGATCTCAACGCCGGTGAAGCGATCCCGTTCGTCGGCGGGCTCATTCTGGGCTTTGCCGTGCTATTGGCGATGACACTTGCGCTCTATCCGTTCTTCAAAACCGAAGGCCCTGCCTTCACCAGCGTCGTCCAAGGCTCGGTGCGCTGGAACGGGTTTGTGTTGCTTGCGGCCGCTTCGATGCTCTACGGCCCCGAAGGCCCGCACCTCATTGGTATCGCGTTCGGCCCGCTTGTACTTGTGGTGAACCTCGCCTGTGTCGTCGTCCTCGCGACGTGGGGTTCGACGCGCGCGGCGAGCTTTCGCGCGATACTCGATCAACTAATCGCCAATCCGCTCATCCTCGGCTGTGCCGCGGGCCTCGCGGCGCAGGCGTTCGGCGTGAAGGATTTTGACTTCGCTTCGGACGCGATCACGCTGCTTGGCCAAGCCGCAATGCCGATCGCGCTGGTGTGCGTCGGCGCCGGGCTGGATTTCAAAGCCCTACGTGCCGCGCGCGTGAAGGTCGGCATCGCATCCTTCATCAAGCTCATTGTCGCGCCCGCGGTGATGTGGGGCGCAGCAACGTTGTGTGGCGCCGGCCCGCTCGCGGCCGCAGTCGCTGCTGGCGTCGGCTCCACGCCAACAGCGGCCGCTGGCTACACGCTGGCGCGCGAGATGGGCGGCGATCCGCAGTTGATGGCGGCGATCATCACGGCAACCACGCTGCTTTCCTTCATCACCATGCCAATTGCTATCGCCATTGCGCTCTCGCTGACTTGAGGCGGGAACCACCGAGACGGCCTCGTGCTTGTCATCCGCTATGAGTTCTAAAGCGCCCGCGGGCCTCACTTACGTCACCGACGACACGCCCGGTATCTCGCGCCGCCGCGCAGGCAAGGGCTTCACCTACCGGGCGGCACGCGGCGCTGTTCGCGACAAGAAAACCCTCGAGCGCATCCGCTCGCTCGCGATCCCACCCGCATGGAGCGATGTCTGGATCAGCGCCAACGAAAACGGCCATCTACAAGCCACCGGCCGCGACGCACGCGGCCGTAAACAGCACCGCTACCATCCGCGTTTCCGCGAACATCAAGAGAGCGCGAAATTCGATCACCTCACCGACTTCGCCAAAGCGCTGCCAGCGATCCGCAGCACCATCAACGGCCACATGCGCAAGCAAGGTCTGCCTCGCGACAAGGTGCTCGCGGCGATCGTGCATCTGCTCGACACCTCGCTCATCCGCGTCGGCAACGACGAGTATGCGAAGAACAACAAAAGCTACGGGCTGACGACGCTAAAGGACCAGCACGCCGAAGTGAAAGGCGACAAGCTCCGCTTCGTCTTCACCGGCAAGTCCGGCAAGAGCTGGCGGCTCACGCTCAAGGATCGGCGCATCGCCAAGATCATCAAGGCGCTGCAAGACCTGCCGGGTCAGCGGCTTTTCCAATACGAAGACGATGACAGCGCGCCACAGCACGTCAGCTCAACCGACGTAAACGCCTATCTGCGCGAGATCAGTGGCAGCGATATCAGCGCCAAAGACTTCCGCACTTGGGGCGGCACTGTGCTGGCCGCCGCGGCGCTCAGCGCATTCGACAGACCAGACACCGCCATGCTCGCGAAAGCCAATATCAAAGCCGCGATCGACGACGTCGCAGGCAGTCTCGGCAACACGCCAGCCATCTGCCGCAAGTGCTACGTGCACCCGGCGTTGCTGGAAGCCTACGAGAACGGCGACCTCAACCTGCGCAAAGCCAAACGCGCCGGGCTATCCGGGCATGAGGCATCCGTGCTGACGTTTCTCACGCGACCAAAGAAGCGTGCGCGGTCGCGCTAGCGCTTAGCGAGCGGCGCCACCGGCGTACTCGGGCCAACCACCATTTCGGCATCTTCTTCGAAACCGGGATGGTTCGTGTGATCGAGCGCGTACGTCTTCTCGTTAGAAGCAGGCTCGAGCGGCGCGTGCACGCGCGCCTCAGCCGGCGCAGCCTTGCCCGCTCCTAGTCCTGCAACAACCGCCGCTAGCGCGATCCCCACCGGCCGCAGCGTTGTTTGCTCTTCCTTCTTGGGGTGCGATCGCAGCATCACACGCTCCTTCGTTACTCAGCCCTCAAACCCGCCTGTCCCACCATTGGAACAAAACAAGTACAGCACCGAGTCCGCGTCGGCAACATGGCTGAAACGATTATCCCCGCCTTAGTGTCGCCGCGCTTGCGGCGAAGCGGACATACCGCTTAACAAGCGCGCATGGCTCAACGACCGACTGGCGTGAAGAAAAGCGATCAGAACGCCCGCGCCATTCGCTTTCGCCAAAAGCATCTTCTGGCCATAGCTGACCTGGATCGTTTCGAAGCCGAGAACCTGCTCGACCGCGCAGAGATGTTCGCGCCGTTGCTCGACCAGAAGGTCAAGAAGCTCGACACGTTGCGCGGCCGAACCCTGATCAATCTTTTCTTTGAGAATTCCACAAGAACGCAGAGCTCGTTCGAGCTCGCCGGCAAGCGCATGGGCGCCGACGTCGTGAACATGAGCGTGAAGAGCTCATCAGTCGCGAAGGGCGAAACGCTGATCGACACTGCGGCGACGCTTAACGCGATGCGGCCTGACCTACTTGTCGTGCGTCACGGCTCATCCGGCGCAGCTGAGCTACTCTCACGCAAAGTCGATTGCGCCGTGATCAATGCTGGCGACGGCAAACACGAGCATCCAACGCAAGCACTTCTGGACGCCTTCACCATCCGCTCGCGCCTGGGCGCCGTCGAAGGGCAGACGGTCGCGATCTGCGGCGATGTTCTGCACAGCCGCGTTGCCCGTTCGAACGTGGCGCTGCTGACGCTGCTCGGCGCGCAAGTGCGCCTGATTGGCCCGCCGACCTTGATGCCGGCCGGCGCAGAGAAGTGGGGCGCGAAGGTCTTTCACGACATGCGCGCCGGACTGAAGGACGCCGACGTGGTGATGATGCTGCGGCTGCAGCGCGAACGCATGGACGGCGGCTTCTTCCCCTCGGCGCGCGAGTATTTCTGGTTCTATGGTCTCGACGATGAAAAGCTGCGGCTGGCAAAGCCCGGCGCGCTGGTCATGCATCCCGGGCCGATGAACCGCGGTGTCGAGATCGACAGTTCCGTCGCCGACAATCCCTCCGTCTCGCTGATCGAAACCCAGGTCCGTATGGGCGTCGCCGTGCGCATGGCGGTGTTGGAAGCGTTGGCTGAAAGCGGCGCCAACGAGGAGCGCTCCTAATGTGGATGTTCCTGCTCTGGTGGCTCGTCGACGATCACCTCGCCGCCGCACTCAATACACCCGGCCTCGGCACGCTGCCGATCTGGGTGCCATTCATCATCGCCATCGCCTTCTCAACCACGATCAACGTCGCAGCGAAGCGCAGCCGGCATGACTAAGCCGACTCTCATCAAGAACGCCAAGCTGATCGACCCTGCCAAAAACAAGGTCGAAGACGGCGCCATCCTATTCGCTGAGAAGATCCTCGACGTCGGCAGTGTCTCGGGCGCGCCTGACGGCGCCGAGATCGTCGACGCCGATGGCGCCCACGTCGCGCCCGGCCTGATCGACATGCGCGTCGTCATCGGCGAACCGGGCGCTGAGCACAAAGAGACGTTCAAGTCCGCAGGCCGCGCCGCGGCTGCAGGCGGCGTCACCACCATGGTGATGATGCCGAACACGACGCCGGTTCTGGACGATCAGAGCTTGATCGACTTCGTGCTCCGTCGCGGCATCGATCGCTCCGGCGGCGTGCGCATTCTGCCGGCGGCGGCACTCACCAAGCATCTCGACGGTGAACTGATGACCGAGATCGGCCTCATGGCCGAAGCCGGCGCGGTGCTGTTCACCAACGGCGACAAGCCCATCGTCTCGGGCCGCACGCTGCGCCGCGCACTCTCCTACGCCACCATCTTCGACGCGCTGATCGCCCATCGCCCGGAAGATCCGTACCTCGCTGAAGGTGGAGTGATGCATGAGGGCGAGCTTGCCGCGCGCCTGGGCCTCCCCGGAATTCCTGCCGCAGCCGAAGTGATCATGGCCGAGCGCGATCTCGCGCTCGCTGAACTCACGCGCGGCAAATTGCTGCTCGACATGATCTCGTCGGCGCAAACACTGCCGTCGCTGAAGCGCGCGAAGGACAAGGGCGTGAAGGCGTACGCCAGCGTCAACGTCCACCACCTCGTGCTCAACGAGAACGACGTCGACGGCTATCGCACCTTCGCCAAGCTCTCACCGCCGCTGCGGAGCGAAGACGATCGCGTCGCGCTCGCGCAAGCCGTCAGCGACGGCCTGATCGACGTGATCGTCTCTGGCCACGACCCGCTGCCTGCCGAAGACAAGCGCCTGCCGTTTGAAGAAGCGGCGTTCGGCGCTGTCGGCCTGGAAACACTGCTGCCCGGCGCGCTGACGCTGCACCACAAAGGCGACGTCGCTCTCAACACGCTCTTCCGCGCCATGACCCAGCGCCCGGCAAAGCTAATGAACCTGCCGCAGGGCCGCCTCGCCAAGGACGCACCCGCCGACATCATCCTTATCGATCTTGGTGCGCCGTTCCGTCTGGACAGCGACAAGCTGCGCTCCAAATCCAACAACTCGCCGTTCGACGAGAAGCTCATGCAGGGCGCCGTAAAGCGGACATTTGTCGGCGGTAAAACTGTCTTCGGCGGCTAAGGGAGGCCTCGATGCGTAAACTTGTGCTCGGCGTTGCGCTGCTCGCCTTGGCCGCTTGCGGCACATCAGGCGGCTACGTGCCGCCGCCCATCGGTCCTGGCGATCCGGGCCCAGGCGATACGCCGCCGCCGATCCCGCTCGACGGGCCAATTATGTATTCGTGCGACAACGGTCAGCAGATCGTCGTCGACATCGACGGCGCCAATGCGCGGGTTCAGATCGTCGGCGGCCCGTCCATGGTGCTGCCAGGCGATGGCGCCGGTCACTACACCAACGGCCGCTACGGCTTCCGCGGCGGCGGCGCCAGCGGCCAATGGGAAGTCGGCCGCGCAGCGCCGGCTAATTGCAGCGGCAGCTAGGTAAGAGTTCAGGGCGGGGGGCCATGAGCGACGAAGACAAAGCAAACGAGCGCGCCAACAATCTGGTGGCGCTGACGATCGCCATTCTCGCCGCGTTCGTCGCGGTCACCGCCATCAAGGGCAGCAATCTCGAACAGCAGATGCAGCAGGCGCAGGCCGAGCGAAACAATAGCTGGGCCTGGTACCAAGCCGTGCGCGTGCGCGAAGACATGGCGACCTATCAGCTCGCCAACCTTCAGCGCGAAGCCAGAACGCGTAGCAACGCTTCGCTCCAAGCAGAGATCACCGAGCAAGTTGCCGAAGTCGGCCGCGTGCGGGAACGGAAGGATGAAGTCCAAGCCCGCGCGATCGGTGCAGAGGCAGATTTCGCGCGCCTCAGCACCTTCGATGATCAATACGACATCTCAAGCGCGCTGATTTCGATCGCGATGGCGATCCTCGCCGTCTGCCTGCTCATTCGCGCGCGCTGGCTGTTTTGGTTTTCGCTCGGACCAGCGCTGATCGGCATCGCATTCGGCACGACAGCGATGCTGCAAATCGCGATCCACACTGGCCAATGGTTTGCTTGGCTGGCCTAAATCGCAATCAACTCGCTAAACTTCGCCAGATCAATGTTGCCGCCGCTGACGACGCAGACGATCGGCCCGTCGCCTGCCTTCCCTGAAAGCGCCGCCGCCAGCGGCAACGCGCCAGCGCCCTCCGCAATTACGCGCGCCTTCTCCGCCATCAACCTCATCGCCTTGCGCGTCTCCTCCAACGTCACGACGATGTCACCGTCCACCAGCGGCTTCATGCGCTCCCACATGCGCTGGATGACGCTGCGCCCGCCAGCGCCGTCGACAAACGAATATTCCCACGCGTGAAATTCCTGTGGTGCATCGGCCGCGAGAGACACCGAAAGCGGCGCCGCCGTCTCAGGCTCTGCGCCGAGGAGCTTCACATGCGGCGCCTTTGCCTTCAGCGCCGCGCCAACACCTGCAACCAGCCCGCCGCCACCAATGGCTGCGATCACCGTCTTCACGTCCGGGCAATCCTCTAAAATCTCCAGGGCCATAGAGCCGTGGCCGGCGATAAAATTGTGATCGTCGAACGGGTGCACGAGCGTCCCGTCCATGCCGGGAAACTCGTGGGTTTCGAGCGCGCGCCAGCACACATCGAACGGCGTCAACACCAACTGCGCGCCAAGCGCCTGCATGCGATCGATCTTCGTCTGCGGCGCCGTTTCGATCACCACGATCTTGCACGGCACGCCGGCCGCGCGCGCTGCGTATGCCACGGCTTGGCCCGCATTGCCGGCGCTAATCGTCCAGACTCCGCGCTGTTTGGCTTCATCGCTCAGCATCGCCACAGCGTTGACGCCACCGCGGATCTTGTAGGCATTCGTCGGCTGCAGGTTCTCAAGCTTCAGCCGTATGTCCGGCCCATCCTTGCCGAGGTCAAGCTTCACCAGCGGCGTGCGCAACACCGTGCCCCGAATCCGCTCGCGCGCTGCTTCGATCTCGGCGAGCGTGACGGGGCGGATAGGCGGCAGGTTCGGCATGGCGCACTCATACGCTCCGCGGTTAAGCTGCGCCATGCGCTTCATCGACAAAGAAGAGGTGGCCCGCCGCCTCACCTATGACGTCTGCATCCCCATCGTGCGCAACGCGATGATTGCGTTCTCCAAGGGCGAGACCAAGCAACTGCTGCGCGCCATCGTGCCTCTGGGCGAGGGACGCCTGTTCGGCTCGATGCCCGGTGGGCTTGGCGGGCGAAAAGTATTCGGCGCGAAGCTCATCAGCGTTTTCCCCGAGAACTTCGCCAAGGGCGTCCAATCGCATCAAGGCGTCGTGGTTCTGTTCGACGGCGAGAGTGGCGCGCCCGTCTGCATCCTACACGCCGGAGAAATCACCGCGATCCGCACAGCCGCGGCGAGCGCGGTCGCGACCGACGCCCTCGCGCGGCTTGACTCCACGCGTCTGGCCATCCTCGGCTACGGCGAACAAGCGCGTACGCACGCGCGTGCGATCAGCAAAGTACGCAAACTCGAAGCGATCACCGTATGGGGACGCTCTGCTGAGCTCGCGACCGCCTATGCGGGTGAAATGCAAACGGAGCTCGGCGTAGCTGTAACGCCGGCGCCGACGGCGCGCGCCTGTGTTGCCGAAGCAGACATCATCTGCACGGTCTCCGCCGCCAAAGAACCGATCCTCGAAGGCAACTGGCTGCGACCCGGCACGCACGTGAACATCGTCGGTTCAAGCTACGCCGGCCCCGCCGAAGTCGATAACGATCTGGTCGCAAGATCGCGCTTCATAGCCGACAGCCGTGAAGGCGCGCTTGCGCAGGGAGCAGAGTTTCTTCGCGCCAAGGAAGCCGGCGTCATCAGCGATGACCATGTCGTCGGCGAGATCGGCCAAGTACTCAGCGGCGCCATCGAAGGTCGCCAAAGCGAGTCACACATCACCGCCTACAAATCGCTCGGCCACATCGTGCAAGACCTCGCGGCTGCCGCTGCGCTCTACGCGAAAGACTGAAGCCCTCTCCACAGACGCGCTTGTCCCTGTTAGAGAGCGCGCGTGGTAACGTTCTTTTTTGTCCTGGCCGCGATTGCCGGCTATCTCCTCGGCTCGATCCCGTTCGGCCTCGTGCTCACGCGTGCGGCTGGATTGGGCGACATCCGCCAAATCGGCTCGGGCAATATTGGCGCAACCAACGTGCTCCGCACCGGCCGCAAGGACATCGCGCTTGCGACTTTGGTGCTCGATGCGGCAAAGGCCGGCCTCGCGCTTCTGATCGTGAAATGGATCGCAGGCGCCCTTGGCGGCGACACGCTGGGCGACAACACCGCATACCAATTAGGGCTCGTCGCCGGCGGGGCGGCATTTGTCGGCCATTGCTATCCGGTGTGGCTCGGCTTCAAGGGCGGCAAGGGCGTCGCGACATTCTTCGGCGTACTGTTCGCGGGCCCGTGGCCGCTTGGACTCATTGCTGGCGTCACCTGGCTGGCCGTCGCCACGATGTTTCGCTTCTCATCGCTCGCGGCACTTTGCGCGGCGGCGATTGCGCCAATCATGGCGTTTGTCGCCGGCTTCGGCTGGGAAGAGATCGCGTTTACAGCCGTGCTGGCCGTCCTGATCTTCTGGCGTCATCGCTCGAACATCCAGCGGCTGCTCGCCGGGACTGAGCCACGTATCGGCGACAAGAAGAAAGACGAAGGCGAAGCAACGGCCGCACCCGCGCCTGCTAGCGCACCAGCGGTTGTGCCCGTGCCAACGCCTGCACCACCGCGCACCGCTGCGCCGGAGCCTGAACCACCAGCGCCTGAACCAACTCCGCCGGCAGTGTCAGCGCCGGAGCCCGAACCACCGAAGGCCGTGCACGTCGCGCCAGAGCCGCCTCCGGTCGAACCAACTCCAGAGCCAGAACCTGAACCGGAACCAGAGCCGCAAATGTCGGTGCGGGAGCCAGAACCACCGGCGGTTCAGCCAACGCCGGAGCCCGAACCGGAGCCACCGCCGACGGCAGAGGCGGTGCAAGTTGAACCGCAGCAGGCGCCAGAGCCGACACCTGAAGAAGTTCAGCCGGAAGACGAACCCGACTCCTCCGAACCGAAACGCGAGGCGTGATGCGCACGCTGTCGCGTCCCGAGCTGATTGCTTGGACGCGGCTGGCGCGCACGCCGCGAATTGGTCCGCTCACCTTCCATCGCCTCATTGCGCGCTTTCGCACGGCATCAGCCGCGCTAGAAGCGCTGCCGCGCGTCTCCAACCTCGCCGCCTCGCCGGAAGCGCAAGCGCATGCGGAGATCGAGGGCGTTGAAGCGCTTGGCGCGCGGCTCATCGCATGCTGTGAGCCCGACTATCCACCGCTCCTCGCGCAGCTCGACGCGCCACCTCCGGTCATCGCCATACGCGGCGATCCGAACTGGCTGAAGAAGCCAACGATCGCGATCGTTGGCTCGCGCGAAGGCTCGGGCTCGGCGCTGATGTTCGCGGAACGCGTGGCGGCTGATCTTGGCGCCGCCGGCTTCACAGTGGTCTCGGGCCTCGCGCGTGGCGTAGACGCCGCCGCGCATCGCGGCTCACTCGAAGCCGGCACAGTCGCCGTACTCGCAGGCGGACTCGATCATCCCTATCCGCCACAGAACCTTAAACTTCACGACGCCATCTGCGAACGCGGCGCCGTCATCACCGAAGCGCCGCTCGGCAGCGTTGCGCGCGCTCGCGATTTTCCGCGCCGCAACTCAATCATCTCGGGCGTCTCGCGTGCGGTCGTCATCATCGAAGCCGCATTGCGCTCCGGCTCCCTCATCACCGCCCGCGCCGCGGCCGACCAAGGACGCGATGTCATGGCCGCCCCTGGTTCGCCGCTCGATCCGCGGGCGCGCGGGTCGAATGCGTTGATCAAGCAAGGGGCGACGCTGATCGAAGATGCTGCGGACATCATCGCCGCGCTCGGCGAGAGCGCGCCGCCGCTGCGCCCGCTCTCGGCCGGTCCGCTCTTTGCCGACGTCGACGCGCCGCCACCGCCGCCGGGTTTGCCAAAGAAGGTTGCCGCGCTGCTGTCGCCCACGCCGATCCACGTCAACGATCTCGCGCGCCTGCTTGAAGCGCCCGCAGGCGCCGTCGCCGCGGCGCTGACTGAGCTTGAGTTAGAAGGCCACGCCGCCTCGCTGCCGGGCGGTTACGCCGCTCGCGCCAACGCTGCCTTCAGCGGCTAGCTTCCTGCTCGGTCGCTTCGCGCTCGGCCTCCCGCCGCGCCAGCTCCAAAGCAGCGGAAGTGTGCTCCAGCCCGATATCGCGCGCCATCGAGGCCATGCCGGCGAGCACGTCGCGCAGGTAATCAGCCACTTCGCGAGCGGTCGGAAGTTCGTCGTCTTCGGGGAGGCGCGGTTTGGTGTTCATAGCTCTCAATCAACTCTTAGTTGCCGATTACAACGTCGAGATTGCGTCCGCCAGCCTTTCTTTTCCGCCGCCCAAGCTACGGAACCACAAGGGAAAATTAGGCCGCTTCTCGCATAAGTCTCGCCCCGTCCCCATCTCGGCGCGTTGACAGAGGGGGGCGTGGCCCCCAGTTTCCGGCCCGTTTTTCCGCGAGCACCCCGTCCAGAATGAACGTCGTCGTCGTCGAATCCCCGGCTAAGGCCAAGACAATCAACAAG
>CADEDT010000013.1 GCA_902826145.1 uncultured Caulobacteraceae bacterium | reverse complement strand
ACATCGACAACGAAGAATCCTTCAACACCGACAACTCGATCGACACCGACAACTCTGTCGAAAACGAAGAATCTTTCAACACCGACAATTCGGTCGAGAACGAAGAATCGTTCAACACGGACAACTCGGTCGAGAACGAAGAGTCGTTCAACACCGACGTCGAAGTTGACACGGAAGAATCGTTCAACACCGACATCGACAACGAAGAATCCTTCAACACCGACAACTCGATCGACACCGACAACTCGGTGGAAAACGAAGAGTCCTTCAACACGGACAATTCGGTCGAGAACGAAGAATCCTTCAACACCGACAACTCGGTCGAGACGGAAGAATCCTTCAACACGGAAGTCGAAGCTGACGATCAGTCGATGAACTCGAACTCGAACGTCGCTGGCGATGACCAAACCATCGCTGATGGCTCGAACGTTGCTGGCGAAGACCAAACGGTCGCCGACAACGGCTCGCTGCAAGCTGGCGAAGATCTGGACCAGAACAACAACAGCGGCACGTACGCTGGCGATGACCTGAACCAGAACTCGGGCAACTACGCCGAAGACGACCTGAACCAAAACTCGGGCACGTATGCCGGCGAAGATCAAGCCAACGACTCAAACGTCGCGGGCGAAGATCAGCAAGTCGCAGGCAACAACGCTGCCGGCGAAGACATGGCCATCAACCACGGTGAAAACCAAGCCGGCGACGACCAACAGGTCGCGGGCAACAACGCCGCGGGCGAAGACCAAAACGTTGCGGGCAACAACCTGTCCGGCGAAGACATGTCGATCAACCACGGCACCAACCAAGCTGGCGAAGACCAAACGGTCATCGGCGGCCATGCCGCGGGCGAAGACCAAACGATCGCCGACAACGGTTCTTTCCAAGCGGGCGAAGACCAAGCAGTTGCTTGGAACTCGAACCAAGCTGGCGAAGACCAAACGGTTGCTGACAACGGTGCGGTGCAAGCCGGCGAAGACCTGAACCAAAACTCAGGCGTCCAAGCTGGTGACGACCAAACCATTGCTGACAACTCGAACGTCGCGGGCGAAGACCAAACGGTCTCCGACAACGGCTCGACGCTGGTTGGCGACGATCAGAACACGGCAGGCAACAACCTCTCTGGCGAAGACATGGCGATCAACCATGGCGGCAACCAAGCGGGCGATGACCTGAACGTGGCTGGCGGCGACCAAGCGGGCGACGACATGAACACGGCCGGCAACAACCTGTCGGGCGAAGACATGTCGATCAACCACGGCGGCAACCAAGCTGGTGAAGACCAGACGGTTGTCGACAATGGTTCGACGCAAGTCGGCGACGACCAAAACAACGACTCGACTGTTGCTGGCGATGACCAAAACATCGCGGGCGGCCATATCGCGGGCGACGACCAGTCGATCGCGAACGGCTCGAACGTTGCGGGCGAAGATCAACAAGTCATCGGCGGCCATGCCGCGGGCGAAGACCAAACGATCGCCGACAACGGTTCGAACATCGCGGAAGACGACATCGTCAACAACAGCGGCCTCTACGCAGGTGAAGATCTCGACCAAAACAACAACTCGGGCACGTATGCTGGCGACGACCAGAACAACGACTCGACGGTTGCTGGCGACGATCAAGTCATCAACAGCGGCATCTACGCTGGCGAAGACCTCGACCAAAACAACAACAGCGGCAACTACGCCGGCGAAGACCTGAACCAAAACTCGGGCAACTACGCTGGTGAAGATCTCGACCAATCGGTCGACAACTCGGTCGACACCGACGACTCGTTCAACACCGATAACTCGGTTGAGAACGAAGAATCGTTCAACACCGAAGTTGACATCGATGACAGCTACAACACGGACAACTCGACGAACAACGACGAGTCGTTCAACACTGAAGTTGACATTGACGACAGTTACAACACCGACAACTCGACCGACGACTCCTACAACACGGATAACTCGGTAGAGAACGACGAGTCCTTCAACACCGACATCGAAGAGTCCTACAACACGGACAACTCGACGGAAGTGGACGTTGATGACTCCTACAACACCGACGTCGACAATGATGACTCGTTCAACACCGATAACTCGGTGCGGATCGAAGACTCGGGCAACACTGAGATCGAAGACTCCTACAACACCGACAACTCTCACACCACGATGGTTGTCACGTCGATGGAGCTCAACGCGCTCGTGACCGACATCGAGATCGACGCCGAAGGCTTCAAGGAAGGTGAAATCACCACTGGCTCCATCTCGATGGACAACGGTGCGTTCGCCAACTTTGGCGGCATCAACACGGCCAGCATGAACACGGGCATGGGCTCGGCGAACCAAGCGGCGACAGCCGTCGGCGCCAACGCCAATGTCGAGTTCGGCAACGGCCGTCCGTAAGGCGGACAAGCGGCCAGGCCGGTGGCGAACCACCGGCCTGGTTCTTGCCTCTAACAGAAGAAAAGGCGCGCATTCTATGAAGAGCGTGACCCAGTTGAGGGGGATCCTGATTGCAGCGGTGCTGGCTTCGGCCGGCGCGGCTTCAGCCCAGGAAAATGCCCTGCCCGCTCCGGCCTCGCCAGCGTCGGCCGACGAAACGGAGCTTCTGAGTTTGGAAGACATGAACGCCCTGTCTGGAGGTACGGGCGTCGAGATTTTGGTCGATGTCGGTCAAGTGCTGACCGCGACCAATACCGGCAACACAGTCACGGGCGAAGTCGTTGGCTCCGGCCAAGTGAACATCGGATCGGGAGCATTCTCGGGCTACGATGGCATCGGCAACTTCGTGATCAACACCGGACACAACAACAACCTTCAGTCCAGCATGAACGTTTCGATCGTGCTGGCGCCCACGCCAACACCTGGTCCATGACCACTGGCGTGATCACCCAACTGAGCTCGCCGCTCCGCTTTATGCGGGGCGGCGTAGCGCTTGCGGCGCTTGGCGCCGCGATGTGCTTTGCGGCGCCAGCAGGCGCGCAAGTACGCACGCACGGCGAATTCGGCGGCAGCTACACGATCGGCGTGACCAGCTGGCGCGACATCCCTTTCCGCACAGTGGTTCGTCAACAGTACGATTACAGCTGCGGCTCCGCCGCAGTGGCGACACTGCTGCGCTTTCACTACGGCCTCACGGCCGGCGAAGCCGAAATCTTCCAGAACATGTACGAGCGCGGCGACCAAGCGCGGATCCGCGCGGTCGGCTTCTCAATGCTCGACATGCGTTCCTACCTCGAGCAGCGCGGCTTTCAGGCTGATGGCTTGCGCCTTTCACTAGATCGCCTCGCCGAACTACGCATTCCGGCGATCGCCCTGATCACGCATAACAATTACCGCCACTTCGTCGTGGTCAAAGGCATCAGCGCGGATCGCGTACTTGTCGGTGATCCGACGTTCGGATTGCAGACCTACTCGCGCGAAGAGTTTACCGAAATCTGGAATGGTGTTGTGCTTGCCGTCCGACGGACGCCAGCAGGCTGGCCCGCGCCGGCTTACAATCGCGCTGAAGAATGGCGCCCTTGGGCGGTCGCGCCGCTCGACGCGGTGCCAAATCCAACGACCCCCTTTGAGCTGACGCTCGGCTTCCGCGAGCTCTACCAGATCACACCTATCACGCCGGAAGTGCCGGGATCATGAACGCGCGCGCGCTCCTACTAAGCAGCGTGTTCTTCGTTGCTTTCGCCGCACCGGCGGCGGCCGATGAAGGCTGGGGCGACGGCATTGAGGTGATGGACGCCGAAGATCTCGACGCGCACCGCGGCGGCTTCGAGATCGCGGGCATCAACATCAATTTTGGCGCGACCATCACGACGTTGGTCAATGGTATACCCGCGCTCACAACAACACTGACATGGACCGACGTTGGGACGTTCGTCGAAGAAACGATTGGCCAGGTCGGCGAGAACATCAACACGCTTACACCCGAGCAGCAGGCTGAGCTGGGAATCGATGGCCTCGAGAACGCCGGCGGCGTCATCATTCAAGATGAGGCTGGGGTTACCGCTTTGGTGCACAACGTCACCGAGGGGTCACTGCAAAACATCATCATCAACAACGCCACGGGGCGCGATCTCGCTCAAGAGATCGATGTGACGCTGACCCTGCCGGGCTTTCAACTGATCCAGAACGCCTTGGTAGTAGAGACATTCGGCATCCGTATTTCAGACGACCTGGCCCCATTTCTGACCGACCCCGGCGGGTAGCCGAGGATCGCCTGGCCGGCGCTTTTCCCGAGCCCAACATCCCCTTCCCGGAGCATCTGCGCAGCGCTCCCTACTGGCGCGCCCCGGCGCGCCGATGCTACTGAGGGTGACCACCTTCAGCGTTGGGAACCGGGGAGACCACGATCATGGCCTTAAGACGAAATGCGCTTGAGTTCCGTCTGTTTGATTCAAGCCACGACGACTCCTGGTTGGCCGCCGCATCAAGCCAAAGCTACGCTGGCGTAACCGGACAGCCACCGGCGCGCGCCTTCGTTGTAAATGATGGCCCACAGTACATCGGCGACGCCATCGCAGACGACATAACAACCACTACGACGATCAATGTGGGCGGCACGCTGAACAGCCTGATCGATCACAACGGTGATCTGGACTACATCGCGGTTCAGTTGGTCGCAGGCCAAACTTACACGTTCTCCCTCGACGGCATTAGCCAGCCGGACGCCTACATTGAGCTCCGAAATTCTGCCGGCGCGCTTGTCGCGGAGGACGATGACGGCGGGATCATCACCGACTCGTTCTTGATGTTCAATGCGACGCAAACTGGCACGTACTACATCGTAGCGCGCGGCTTTCTCCCCTCCGACGTCGGCACGTATTCACTGACGGTTGAAGCGATTGCCACCGGGCAAACCTCTCCGACAACATTCAATCCGAACAGCTTGCCGTTCTTCTCCTGGGAGGAAGCGGCGATCCAAATCTCGCGGAACGGCGCAGGTTGGATGAGCGACTTTGGCGAAGGCGCTGTCATCACTTATGCCTACCGCGCGACAGCGCCGGGCGCGATGCCCGACGACACCGCGGGGTTCTCAACCTTTACAGCGGCGCAGATTTTGGCGACCGAACTCGCGCTAGCGGCTTGGGCCTCAGTCGCCAACATCACTTTCGTTCGCGTCAATGACGGTAGCGGCTACTCGAACAACGCGACGATGCTATTCGGCAACTACAGCTCCGGTGCGGCGGGCGCGGCGGCGTTCGCGTACCTGCCACGTTACGCCGACACGTCGGCTGCGGGCGTCGAAGGCGATATCTGGGTCAATATCAGCCAAACCGACAACCAAAACCCATCGCTTGGCACTTACGGGTTTCAGACGATCCTGCACGAAATTGGTCACGCACTCGGGCTGAGCCACCCCGGGGACTACAATGCGGGCGGCGGCGGCGGGCCGATTACGTATCCGGGAAGCGCCGACTTCTATGGTGACACAACCATGTTCACCATCATGAGCTACTTCACAGCGAGCCAGACCGGCGGTCTGTACAATACTTACGCCAGCCTTCCGCAGGTGTTCGACATCACCGCCATTCAGCGGCTGTACGGCGCGAACATGACGACGCGCTCGGGTGACACCACTTACGGCTTCAATTCCAACACTGGGGTCACCGAATATACTATCACGTCGGCGAGCCAACAGTCTGTGTTCACGGTCTGGGACGGCGGCGGCAACGACACGCTGGACTTCTCGGGCTACACCGTGGGCGGCACGATCGACCTTCGGCAAGAGTCATTCTCGAGCGTCGGCCCTCGTATCGGCGGAACGCAAATCGCTCGCTTCAACGTGACGATCGCGCACGGCGTTGTCATTGAGAACGCCATCGGCGGCAGCGGCGACGACATCATCATCGGAAACGACGCCAACAATACGCTGGACGGCCGCGGCGGCTTCGACAGCCTCAGTGGCGGGTTGGGCGACGACACCTACATCGCCAACAACACGGATTCCATAACCGAGAGTGTGAACGGCGGTACCGACACCGTTTTCTCCAACAGCACTTTTACGCTCAGCACCAACGTTGAGAATCTAACGCTCACCGGCGCCGCCGTCAGTAATGGGACGGGTAACGCGTCCAACAACGCCATCACTGGCAACGAGCAGAACAACACACTGAGCGGCCTGGACGGCGATGACACGCTGCTTGGCGCGGGTGGCGCGGACATCCTGCAAGGCGGCAACAACAACGACCACCTCGATGGCGGCGCCGGCGCCGACAACATGCAAGGCGGCGACGGTAACGATACTTACGTCGTCGATGACGCCGGCGACACCGTCACTGAAGGCGCGAGCCAAGGTACGGATACGGTTACGTCGTCCGTGACGTTCACGCTTGGGGCCAATGTCGAAAATCTGACACTGACGGGTTCTGCGAATCTCAACGGGACCGGCAACGCGTCAAACAACACGCTGATCGGCAATTCCGGTGCGAACACACTGGATGGCGGCGCGGGCGCCGACGCCATGTTCGGCGGCGGCGGCAACGATACCTATATCGTCGACGACGCCGGTGACACGGTCACCGAAGGCGCGAGCGCCGGCACGGATGTGGTGCAAACATCGGTGACATTCTCGCTTACCGCGAACATTGAAAACCTGACGCTTACAGGCGGCGGCGCGATCAATGGCTTCGGCAACATCCTCAACAACATCATCACCGGCAACGGCGCGGCGAACCAGCTCAACGGTTTCGACGGCAACGACACGCTCGATGGTGGCGCGGGCGCCGACAACATGTTCGGCGGTAATGGCGACGACACCTACTATGTCGACAACGTCGGCGATCAAACGACGGAAGGCTCAGCGCTGGGCGGCACGGATATCGTGTTCTCATCCGTCAACCGCAACCTCACCGCCAACATCGAGAATTTGACGCTCACCGGCACGGCCGACCTCACTGGCTCCGGCAACACGTTGAACAATGTCATCACCGGCAATTCCGGGGCGAATACGCTCTACGGCTTTGACGGCAACGATACGCTGAACGGCGGCACGGGCGCCGACACGCTGTTCGGGGCCAACGGCGACGACATCTACTATGTCGACAACGTCAACGACATCACCGTCGAAGGTTCGCCAACCGGCGGCATCGACACGGTGTTCAGTTCGATCGACCGTAACCTGAACGCCAATTTCGAAAACCTGACGCTCATCGGCACAGCGCAATACGGCTATGGCAACGTGCTCAACAACGTGATGACAGGAAACGCATCGTCGAACTCGCTCTATGGTTTTGACGGCAACGATACGTTGGACGGCGGCGCAGGCGCGGACTTCATGTTCGGCGCCAATGGCGACGATACCTACATCGTCGACAACGCTGGCGACGTAACGTCGGAAACCTCGCCCTCAGGCGGCGTCGATACGGTGATCTCGTCGGTCACGCGCAACCTCACCGCCAACCTTGAGAACCTGACGCTCTCCGGCACAGCCGACATCACCGGCGCCGGCAACGCGCTCAACAACGTGATCATCGGCAATTCGGGCGCCAACACGCTCTACGGCCTCGATGGCGCCGACACACTCGACGGCGGCCTGGGCGCTGACACGCTGCAAGGCGGCACGGGCGCGGACAATTACGTGTTCTCGACCGCATTGGGCGGCGGCAACATCGACAGCGTTGTCGGCTTCAACGCAGTCGACGACACCATCGTACTGAGCAACGCCATCTTCACGGGGCTTTCCGTGGGGACGCTCGCGGCGAGTGCTTTCGTCATCGGCGCTGCGGCTGCGGACGCCGATGACCGCATCATCTACAACAGCGCCACCGGCGCCTTGTTCTTCGATGCGGACGGCAATGGCGGCGGCGTTGCGGTTCAGTTCGCCACACTCACCGCAGGCCTCGCGCTGACGAATAGCGACTTCATCGTCAGCGGGCCGTAAGCGCTAGCGTCACGTCCCTACCCCGTGGCGATACGCGAGTCCGTCACGGGCACGGGGCGCTGGATACCTTTGAGGTAAGCCGGAATGACGTCCTCGACGGGACCGGTCATTACGATCTGACCGCGCTCCATCCAGCACGCCACGTTGCACATCTTGCGGATGATATCGAGGGAATGGCTCGACAGCACAACGATGCGTGTCGACTCAAGCAGATCATTCAAGCGCGCTTGCGCCTTCTCGACGAAGTCCGCGTCGCCCGCGCTCAGCCACTCGTCCATAACGAGGATATCGCCTCGAACGGCGGTGCATATTGCGAACAGCAATCGCGCACGCATGCCGTCCGAATAGGTGCGCACCGGAAGGTGGATGAAGTCACCGAGGCCGGACCATTCCGGCACTTCTTGCTTGGCGCGTTTGATTTCGTTCTCGGTTGCGCCGAGCAGACGCATCGGCAGATCGATGTTGTGATAGCCAGTCAGCTCAGGGTGTATCCCTAGCCCGCGCGTAATCAGCGGCACTACGCGACCGGAAATCTTCACGCCACCCTGTTGAGGGTGTAGCAATCCCGCCAGCACCTTAAGCAGCGTCGACTTTCCGGCGCCGTTGCGGCCGATCAAGCCGATACGATCACCGTCGTTCAGCTCCAGCGAAATATCCGAGAGCGCGCGCACCTCGACAACGCCGTTGCTCCGGTCGCTGCCGAACTGCCGCATAAGCGACGCCTTTAGCGAGCGCCCGGCAACATCAAACACCGGGTACCAAAAACTCGCGTCTTCAAGTTTGATCAGTGCCATTGTTCAAAGCCACAGATTGATGCGTTTGCGCGTTGCCGACACAACGATCAGCGCCAGAATTGCAGCGCCGGCGCAGCACCAAAGCGACACTTGCCAGTTCAATGCCGAGGGATAGTTTCCGAGCAGCGGCTCACGAACCAGCGCGATCAAATGGGCAAACGGGTTGGCCGCAAGAAACATCGGGCGATGCGAAACCGCATCCGGCATCCAGAAGATCGGCGTCAGGAAGAAGATAACCTGCATCGCGCTTGAGATCACAAGCGGAATGTCGCGGAAACGCGCGCAAAGCGGACCCAAAGCCATGACCAGAAAATAGCCCAGCAGCAGGATCACAAGCACGCCAGGCACGGCTGCGAACGCTTCGACGGAGAGTGTCGCACCGAAGGCCAGAAGCAATCCAATCATCGCGACGAGATTGTGCAGAAACACGATGGCGTTTCGCCAAGCGATGCGGCCTGCGATCACCGTGAGCGGCATACGCACGTTCTGCAGATAGGCGCTATGCTCGGTGACGGCGCCGCAGCCCTCATTCACGAGCGCAAGGATAAGCTGCCAAACCAATAGTCCGGCGCCGATGAAGGAGACGTAGCTCACGAAATCGCTGCGGAAGACGTCCGCAAAGACGTAGGCAAGCGCCAGCACAGTCGCGATCAAGGCGGCGCTGATCCAGAACGGGCCAAGCAGCGAACGCTTGTAACGCAGTTCGATATCCTGGAGCGCAAGCGCATAGCTTGTACGCCAGCGGGCTATGCCAACCGCCAGGTCGACTACGGCGCCAATCATCGAACAGCGCCTCGGATCGCTTTACTGTATCCCATTACCACCACAACCTGAGCCTTTGTCCCCATAGCACCGAATTCGCTTGGGTGCGCAGTCCCTGCGGCGAATTGTGTTCCAATTCATGCGCCTAGTGCGGCTGCCCGGTTGACCTCTCGCGCCTACCCCGCATGAATGCCGCTGCAGTCGCGGCGGCAGGCGCGCACTGCTTTTTGCATGTGCTCTCATTCGGCCAGAGCCCGCCAGCGGGGAACGCAGCGTTGACGACGAATTGGGACCAATCGGGCGGGCAACGACAAGGCGGGGCTGGAGCGCCGGTGCGCCCGCCAGAGCTAGTGCGTAACGTCGGCGGCGACCCCGCCGGTGCGCAGCAGACCAGCAAACCGCTGGCGCTGGTGGTCGCCGGCATGCATCGCAGCGGCACGTCGGCGGTGACACGGGCGCTGGCGCTGTGTGGGCTATCGCTGCCGCGAACGCTCATCCCTGCGAACGCCTTCAACGAAGACGGCCATTGGGAATCCGACATCGTCCGCGCCGGCAATGATGATCTGCTCGCTCAACTCGATTCCGCTTGGGACGACGCGCTGTTTCTGCGCAGCATGCGGCGCGCGCGGATGCCGCGGGAATCTGTCGAAACGATCAAGGCGGCCGTTGGCGATCAATTCGACGCCGATCGCGACGTGGTCATCAAGGATCCGCGCATAGCGCTGCTGCTCCCCGCGTGGCGGCAGGCGCTGAATGAACTTGGCTACGATCAGCGGCTGATCATCCCTGTCCGGCATCCGCTGGAAGTCGCGGCGTCGCTGACACGGCGCAACGGGTTTCCACCTGTAAAGTCGGCGCTGCTATGGCTCACGCACTTGCTCAGTGTCGAACGCGACAGCCGCAACATGTCTCGCGTGTTCGTGCTGTACGACGACTTGCTGACGGATTGGCGCTCATCGCTGCGGCGCGTGGAGCGTGTGCTTGGCGTGCGTCTTCCGCGCTGGAACGACACGGCTGAAGCAGAGATCGACGCATTCCTTTCTACGAACAAGCGCCACCATCGCCTTGATGCGGATGCGCTGATCGCGCGTGACGACATCCCTGTCTGGGTTGCTGACGCCTATGAGTGGGCGGTTGCCGCCTCGAAGGGAAATGACGAGCCGCCGCCGGCTGTCCTCACGAAGATCGCCGAGGAATTCGGCACGGCAGCTGACATCTACGCGCCCCTGCTCTCGTTCGAACGTAAGCGTGCAGATCGCTCGACGGGTTGGGCCCCGGAAACGGCAACGGCGCAATCATTTGAAGTGAGCGTCTATAGCGCGACCGCTTCGGCTGACTTCGACGAAGTAACGCGCGCTTACGGGATGATGGAGTTGATTGGCGCGCCGCGCGTTTTCTCCGTCTCTACACCGGCGCGCGGCGAAGCGATCACGAAGCTGCGGGTGGACCCGGCAGATACGCCCGGAGTGTTGCTACTGCACGCGCTCCGGCTGCGCGCGCCCGATGGCGCCGTGGTGTGGGAATGGCAGGGCCTTCCGAATCTGTTTGAGTCCGCTCTTGGGCTCATCGCGCAACGCCGCAGCGCAAGTTCGACATTACTAGAATTCACCGACAGCGATCCGCAATTGCATATTCCAGCGACGGCGTTCTCGGCAGAGCACAAGCAGCTCACCATCGAAATCGTCGCGTCTGCGCTCGGTGAAGCTGAGCTTCGCCAATGGCGGCTGGAGCACGCGGCGTCCGAGCTTGAGCGCGCAATCGAGCGGCAGCGCGAGCTTCAAGAGGCAGGGCAGCTCCAGCTCGGCGCCATTGAGCGGATTGACGGGCGCTTGGCGGACGCCCACCAGCAACAGGCGGCAAGTTTCGCGGCACTCGATCAAAAGCTCGATGCCCGTGCGCAACAGCTCGACGCTCAAGCGCAAGCCAGCAACGCGCACGCCATCCAACTCGAAGCGCAGGTGCAGCAGGCAAACGACTTGCTTGTTGAGGCCATCCGCGTTTCTACCGAAGGCGCAACGCGGACCGAGGAACAATCGGCCGAGCTCGTCGCAACGCGCGAGAGCATGGCGGCCCTTTCCGAAGCAATCGCCGCAACTGAGGCCTCGAGCGCCGCACGTACCGCCGAGTCTGCCGCGTTTTTAGAGCGCCGCCTTTCGGCGCTCGCCGACGACTTCACCTTGCAGTCGCGAGCCGCGGCGCAGGCCTACGAGGCCAAGTTTCTCGACGTACAGCAAACACTCTCAGGTCAAGCGCGGGCATCAGGTGACGCGTTGCGCACCGAGCTCGCAACGATGCGAGAGACAATGACGCGCGAGCTGGCCGCATCGCGCGAGACGAACGAAGCCATCCGGCGTGATCTGAGCGAGACTGTTGCGTCACTCTCCACGCATCTCGCGAACGTAACCCATCAAAAGGATCACGCGCTGGCTACAGCGCAATCGTACGGGCAGACGATCGAGGCGATGCGCGCAAGCACGTCGTGGCGGCTCACCGCGCCGGTGCGTGCACTCAGGGGCGGACCGCGAGGCCTGCTCGGCGGGGCCAAGCAATTCGCGCGGCGTGCGCGCGCGGCGCTGCGGCGGCGGCTGGATGGGAAGAGCTACGCCGCGGAGATCGCTGAGGCAGATCCGGAACATGGCTTGCACGCTCGCTTGCTGGCAAAGTCGAGCCTGTTCGATCCGGATTGGTATCTCTCAACGTACCAAGACGTGCGCATGGCCGGCATTGAGCCGCTGCACCACTACTTGCACCACGGTGGTTTCGAAGGCCGCTCGCCCGGCCCGGCGTTCGATAGCCGTTGGTACCTAGCGCAGAACCCCGATGTCGCCGCCGTCGGCATCAATCCGCTGGTTCACTACATCGCTGCTGGAAAGCGCGAGAATCGCGCACCAATGCCGGGGCTTGAGGGTCAGGCTAACCCGACGCTTGGCCAAAGCATGCGCTTGCTGGGGAAGGTTCAGCATTGGAAATACCTCGTCGCCAACGGCGGCTTGAAATTCGATGCCCTGCTTCCACGCAAACTTGCACGACGCTTGCGCGCGAGCGCGGCGTTCAATCGGCCGAAGATCGAAGTCGTGGTGAAGAGCGAGCGTGGCTCGGCCGCGCACGTCACCGCGTTTCAGCAGATGTTTGAGACGGCGACCGCGAAGGGCGCGGAGTACGTGCCACTCGCCCCGGACTCGATCGCGACGCCGTCGCGCATTCGTGCGATTTGCTTCTACCTGCCACAATTCCATCCGATCCCGGAAAACGACGCCTGGTGGGGTAAAGGATTTACTGAATGGACCAACGTCTCCAAAGCAACGCCGCAATTCGTTGGGCATTACCAGCCGCGTTTGCCGGATGAACTTGGCTTCTACGATTTGCGTGTGCCCGACGTGCAACGCAGGCAAGTCGAACTGGCGAAGCAGTACGGCCTGCACGGCTTCTGCTTCCACTATTACTGGTTCACGGGCCGCAAGCGTTTGCTTGAGCGGCCGCTGAATCAGTTCCTCGCCGCGACCGATCTGAACTTCCCCTTCTGTATCTGTTGGGCGAACGAGAATTGGACGCGCCGTTGGGACGGGCTCGATCAGGAAATCCTGATGGAGCAACGGCACGAGCCGCAAGACGATCGCGAGTTCATCGAGGATCTCGCGCCGGTGCTGCGCGATCCGCGCTATATCAAGGTCAACGGCCGTCCGCTCATCATCGTCTACCGCGTAGATATCCTGCCCGATGCCGCGCGCACCGCGAATGTCTGGCGTGAGTATTGCCGTGCGAATGGTCTCGGCGAGCCATTCCTGGTCGCCGCACAGACGTTTGGCATCAAGGACCCGCGTCCGTATGGATTTGACGCCGCCGTCGAGTTTCCGCCGCACGCCGACTACAGTCCGCAAGAGGTCACGCGTGAGCTGAGCTTCATCAATCCGAACGCCGAGGGGCGCGTTTATTCGTACGAAAAGGTCGCCAAGCGCGAAGCTCGCTTCGAGTTCCCCGACTACAAGGTGTTCAAGGGGATTATTCCGGCGTGGGACAACGAGGCGCGCAAGCCCGGCAAAGGCCACGCGTTCGCTGGCGCGACGCCTACGCTTTATCGTTCGTGGCTGACATCGCTGCTACGCGCGACGGATCGTCAGTATCAAAGCCCGGACGAGAAGCTTGTCTTTATCAATGCGTGGAACGAGTGGGCCGAAGGCGCTTATCTCGAGCCGGATCGGCGCTTCGGCTACGCATACTTGCAAGCGACACGCACGGCGCTTGCGGCTTTCCCAGACCGCGCGGGCGCGATGGCAGCATCGCCTCAAGCGACGCCGCCGCTCTACGTCTTCGTGCACGCATTCTACACTGACGTGCTGGAAGAGATCCTCGGCGACTTGGCGCTAGTGCAGACGCCAGCCCGACTGGTCGTCACCTGCCCTCCAGAGCGCGCCGAGTCCGTGCGTGAGGCGATCCTGTCGGCGGGACTCGATTGCCCGTTCGACGTGATCGAAACAGAAAACCGCGGGCGCGACGTGCTTGCGTTCCTCGAGGCGATGAAGCGCGTCTCCGTGCCGGCTGATGCAATCATTCTGAAGCTGCACACCAAGAAATCCACGCACCGCGAAGATGGCGCGCATTGGCGCCGGGAGATGTTCGACGAATTGCTTGCTTCCGAGACGGTGGAGAGCGCCCTGCACGCGTTCGCCAGTGACTCATCACTGGGCTTGGTAGCGCCAGCGAAGCACTTGGCGCCGATCACGACTTATATCGGCTTCAACCAGGAGCGGATCGAGACGCTGCTAAAGCGCGGCGGCTGGAAGAGCATCGATACACAAACCGACGTCTTCGCCGCCGGCACGATGTTCTTCGTCCGCCGCAAGAGCTTCGACTCTATCCTGGCGCTCAACGTGACACGCGACGAATTCGAAGCCGAGGCCGGCCAAAAGGACGGCACGATGGCGCACGCCCTAGAACGCATGTTCGGACTTGTGATCCTGCGTGAAGGCGGCCGCATCATCGATACCGACATGTTGCTCAATGGCGCAGCCAGCGCCTCCGGTGAGGACTTCGCGTTTGCTGTGAAGACCGACTATTTATACCGCCGGAGCGATCAGTGATTGAGCTGACTCCCTCCACGCCGCTGGCGCCGGTCGAGAAGCGCACGCTAATAATCGCGATGACAGAGCGCAGCGGTAGCACGAACCTATGTTCAGTATTGGCAAAGCTCGGCCCGTTCGGCGACCCCGAAGAGTATTTCAATCCTCAAGGCCTTATGGAGACCGCGCCTGCCGACCTCGGCGCAACGAACGCTTCGGACTATCTAGCCAAGCTCGCGGCGCGATCCGACGTCTTTTGCTTCAAGGTCTCAGTCTCGCATTGGGCGCCATTCCGCAATCGCGCGCGATCTGTGTTTCCGAATGCGCGCTATGTCTTCCTAGACCGCCTGGACATCGAGGCTCAGGCGATCTCGCTTTATCGGGCCAAATCGAGCTGGGTATGGCACGAGCGGCGTGACTGGGCAAAACAGGCCGATGGCAGCGAATTCGATGCGGCGGCATTAGACGCGTGCCGCGAACATTTGATGAAAGGCAAGGCCAAGTGGGCCGAGTTCTTCTTCAACAACGACATCAAGCCGCTGCACATTCAGTATGAGCACATGCTCGCCGACATGCCGAAGGCAGTTCAGATGATTTGTGGCGAGGCCGGACTGCTGGTTTTCAAAGGAAACGTGCCTGGAGGCGAATACAAAATCCTTCGTGATTCTATCACCGACGCCTGGAAAGACCGCCTACAAGCTTTGCGCGTCGGCACCTCGCCGGGTCAATGACAATGGACGATCCAGCGTCAGCGGTTCTGGAGTACTACGGTTTTTGTCCAGTATGCACGCAGCGCGTTCTTTTCCGTGCGAACAACGATAAGTACCGCGACAGCCTTATCTGCCCTGCTTGCACTTCAGTTCCACGTGAACGGGCACTGGCGCTCGTTTTGAATGAGAAGCGGCCGAATTGGCGATCTCTGACAATTCACGAATGCTCGCCCGCCGAACGCGGACTGTCTCACCGGCTGCGCACTGACGCGCCTGGCTATGTTGCCACCCACTTCTTTGTCGGCGCGCCGTTGGGGGAGATGGTGCGTGGGTTTCGAAACGAGAACCTTGAAGCCCAAACATTCGCGGACGGATCGTTCGATATTGTCATAACGCTCGACGTAATGGAGCATTTGTTCGATCCAGCAGCGGCGCATCGCGAAATCTGGCGAACGCTCCGCCCCGGTGGACTACATCTCTGCACGTTTCCCGTGAGCAAACATCAAGCTGACGCCCTGAAGTGGCGTGCGAAAAGCAATCCGGATGGCACAGTCGAACATCTGGCCGCTGAGCAATATCACGGCAACCCGATCGGTGGCGGGGCGCTCGTAACGGTCGATTACGGCTACGACATTCACAAGCAAATCTCAGAATGGGCGCCGTTCGACGTCAGCGTGGTGCGCGCGAACAATCGCACGGCTGCGGTTTTGGGTGAGATGACGGAAGTCGTCGTGTGTGAGCGCTCTGCCCCGTAGTGATCACGCGCTAAGGGCCGCCTCAAACGCGCGTTTCGCATCGTCCAGGTCTACGCGGTAACCCTCGTTGATCACACGCTCACCGGTTGTGCCCAACTGAAAACCGACCTTTTGACCGCGCAATTGGGCGATGCGCGATTGATTGGTATTCACCCAGTTGAATGCCAGAACGCGCGTGCCCGGCGAACAGAACAACGCGTTGTGCAAAGCAGAGCCAAAATCAGCGGCGAGCACACGCGCAGAAGCGAACGTCTCAAGCTGATCAACGACTGCGTGGTTGGCGGGGAAATACACCTCGAACCCAAAGGATTGCGCGACCTTGCGAACATCGTCTGGATTCAGCATCCAATGAAAGGAGCTGGGCCAAGCGCGGTCAAGGTAGAGCAATCGGTCCACACGGCGCGATGGCGCAATCCTATCTAGCAGTGGATTTAGCCTAGGATTGAAGACATAGGCGGCCGAACACGCCATCGTCGGGCTGAGCAGTTTTTCGCAGCGCAGGTACTCGGTCTCGGGATCGTAAGAAACGAACTCAGCCTCCGGAAACACGTGCTTGATCCAATTTTGGATGTGCGGACGAGTGCCCGCCTGCAAGATGAATTGCTTCGGTGGGTTCGGCAGCATGCTGAGGTAGAGCAACTTTGGCATGCTCTCGAGCAGCCAGTGTCCGTATATGTCGGCGTGGCAGTGATGCACGAGTGCCGATAGGCCCGGCACGTGGACAGCCGTAAGATCGGTGAGCGAGCGCCGCTGAGTTGGGCGCATGCCCCTTTCAAGCCAATAGTTGATGTATCGGGGGAGCTGCGTGTCGGACTGATATGGTTCGCCCAGCGATGAAGCAATGAATGCCTGATCCAAAACTGTTGCGTCGAATATACAGGCGAGACCCATGGCGGGAAACGGCGCGCCTTCGATATGAGGATCGAGCGCCGGTGAGGCAATGCGGGCGCCCCAAAAGAGTGGCGCTGCAGGCGCCGCCTCCCCGGGCAGCCAGTCTGTCCAGACCCCTCCGGTTTGGAGCGCTTCCTCTAGAGAAGTTCTGTGCTTTGGAGCGAATTGCATACGCGAGCAGTTGGATCTTGATCAGCTGAAGAACAAAAGAGACGGCTGCCTGCCGCCACGAGTCAAGAAAACAAGGGGAAATCGATTGGCGCCGAGGTTTGTCGAACCCTCGCGCGCGACTTGCGTCGCCATGGCCAAAGTCGACGGCGCGCGAGTCGGACGGGTTCGCCCCTAACGCGAATAGCCCAACGGTCTCAATTGCTTGACGGCGGCTCCCCCCTCGCTTTCAACTTTACGCATGAATACCATCAGCGGCGCTGATCGCTTTGAGCTCCTTGTTGAGCTCATCAAGCGCAACAAGTTCATTCCCATCCCGCCATCGGAGCGTAACTACGTCTCGCATCAGCAGGATGACTTCATCGGCCAGGGGATCGAGCAGCATTTGCGTCCGCTGGTTCGTGAAGGCCTGCGCCCGCCACATAGTTTGTTGGACATCGGCTGCGGCATCGGGCGCACGGCGCTGCCAATGACGCAGTATCTCGATGGCAATTACTTTGGCCTGGACGTCAATCTTTCGGGCATCGCGTGGTGTCATGAGAACATCACCACCAGATATCCCAATTTCGAGTTCGCCGTAATCAACGCGCGCAATCCGCACTACAAACATCGCGCCGAATACGGCCAAGAAAGCGCTACGCAAGCGCCATGGCCGATACCGCCCAACCGGCGTTTCGACTACGCCTGCGCCTTCTCGCTCTTCACGCATCTCACATGGGATGAGACGCAGCACTATCTACGCGCGATCGCTTCGAAGCTTAAGAGGGGTGGACGTTTCGTCAGCACATGGTTTTTGGTCGATGAGGCTGCCCGCGAAGGCATCCGCGCCGGCCAGTCGCTTCGCGACTTCAACATCGACGTACCAGGCCCGATGTACACCTTCCGTGACGCGACAAACTATTTCAAAGCCATCGCTTACGACGCTGACGCGGTGCGCGCGGCGGCGGACGAAGCGGGTCTAGCCATCACCAAATTCACGCCTGGCGGTTGGCACGTAAACCAGGGCGGTCAGGATATGCTCGTCATGGACTTGAAGCCCGCGGGATAGCACCAAGGTGCGCTGACAAGGCCCTTGCCTCGGCCCTCTTCGGGAGGCAAACCGGACGTATGCAGCTGCCTTGGTTCATGGAACATAACGCGCGAGAAACCCTATCAAAGCGCGGGTGTCCGCCGCATATTCGACCCATCGTCGAGGGCTTTCTGGAGAAGGGATACGCGCTCATCCCGGACTCCTTATCAGCGGACGCATGCGACGCATTGGTAGCGCGCTTCCGCCGCTTTGAGAGCGCCAACCACGACAAGCTCGCGCCCTTCATTGGCGCAGACGGCCACTATCCGCGGCTTGTGAATATTCATCTCGCGATGACGGAATTGTTCGACACGTTTGCGCGCAACCCGCAGGCGCTTGCGGTGCAGGACTTCCTCTTCGGCGCGGAGACCTGCCTCTACACATCGCTCTTTTACGAGCGCGGCTCGGCGCAACCGCTGCATCGCGACACACCGTATTTCTGCACGCGGCCGGAGTATCGCTATTTCGGCATGTGGGTCGCGCTCGAAGATGTCGATGAGGAGAACGGCCCGTTGATGGCGCTCGAAGGCGGACATCTGATGGGCGAACTCGATCGCGCGGCGATCGCGCGCGAAGTGCTAGGCGCCGGTGTGCCGGTGCCAACGGATTCACCGGACTTGTGGAACGCCTACCAGAACGCGGTGACGCGTCAGGGTCAACGGCTGGGTTTGAAGGTGGTCAACCTGCCAGTGAAGAAGGGCACGACGATCATCTGGCATCCGCAGCTGCCGCATGGCGGCGCGCCGATCAAAGACATCAAGCGCACACGATTCAGCTTCGTAATGCATACGACGCCGGAGGGCGCGCCCGTCTATCACCATCACGCCTTTTTCGCGCCCGACGCGCCCTTCCCTGAGCGCGCGCCGTGGAAGTACGAGACACGTGACGGACGCAAGTATGCGCGCCATCCGCGCGTGTCGTTCGGGCACGAAAAAGATTACACGCCGCAAGAACTCGCTTAGCGTTTGGGATTGTCATGAAGGGCATTGTGCTTGCCGGAGGTTCGGGGACACGGCTGTTCCCGCTGACGATTGCGATGAGCAAGCAGCTCCTGCCTGTCTACGACAAGCCAATGATCTATTACCCGCTGACGACGCTCATGCTCGCCGGCATCCGCGACATCCTCATCATCACGACGCCGCACGACATGCCGCTGTTCGAGAAAGCTCTCGGCGATGGCTCGCAATGGGGCGTGAAACTCTCATACGCGGTGCAGGACGCGCCGCGCGGGATTGCGGAAGCCTTTATCATCGGCGCTGATTTCATTGGCGACGAGCCGTGCGCGCTGATCCTCGGCGACAATATCTTTTTCGGCCACTCGATGGGAGAATACCTTCGCGACGCGGCGGCGCGACGCAAAGGCGCGACGGTGTTTGCGTATCGTGTCAGCGATCCTGAGCGGTACGGTGTGGTCGAGTTCGACGCGGAAAACCGGGCGGTGAGTCTGGAAGAGAAGCCTCAGGCGCCACGCTCGGATTGGGCAGTTACGGGAATTTATTTCTACGACGGCACAGTGGCACAACGCGCGCGGTCACTGAAGCCATCGGCGCGCGGCGAGCTTGAGATCACCGATCTCAACAAGTGCTATCTCGAGGACGGCAAGCTGCACGTCGAAATGATGGGCCGCGGCTTTGCTTGGCTCGACACAGGCACGCATGAGTCACTGCATGAGGCAGCGACGTTCATTAAAGTTATCGAGATGCGCCAGGGCCTAAAGGTCGCCTGCCCCGAGGAGATCGCGTTTCATCTTGGTTATATCGATGCGGCACAAGTGGAGCGGCAAGCGCACTCCTTGGGCAAGACCGAGTACGCCAAATATCTGCTCGATATTGTGCGTCAGCACGGCGGCTGAGCGATGACGCGCGTTCTCGTGTTTGGCGGGACGGGGCAGCTCGGGCTAGCGCTGCAGCGCGCGCAGCTTCCGGCGAGTTGGGAAATCAAGACTCTCTCACGACGCGATCTCGATCTGGAACGCACGGACGCAATTGAAGCGGCGATCGCGACGCTCAGGCCTGCTGTGATCATCAACGCTTCGGGATATACCGGCGTCGACAAGGCTGAAAGCGAGCCTGAACTCGCCCTTGCGCTAAATCGCGATGCACCTGCTGCAATGGCGCGCGCTGCCTCCGCCATCGGCGCGCCGTTAGCTCACATCTCGACCGATTACGTCTTTCGCGGCGACAAGCCCGCGCCCTACGTTGAAACCGACGCGCGTGATCCTGTTAGCGTTTATGGAGTGAGTAAGGCCGACGGTGAGGTAGCCGTGTTGGACGCGCATGAGCGCGCCGCAATCGTGCGTACATCGTGGGTCTTCTCGGCTGATCGCACTAATTTCCTGAAGACGATGCTGCGCCTCGGCGAAACGCGTGACGAGGTTGGCGTCGTTGGCGATCAATTGGGGCGGCCGACGGGGACAGATGAACTCGCGCGTGCGTGCATCGCGCTTGTGTCGCGGCTCCTCGACGGCGACGCCGATGCCGCCGGCGTTTTTCACTTCGCCGGCGCTGGCGAGGCGACGTGGGCGGATTTCGCCGAGGCAATCTTCACCCAAGCAACGCAGCACGGGCGCAACCGCGTACGCGTCAAACGTATTCTCACCGCTGAGTATCCCACGCCCGCGCAACGGCCAGCGAACTCGCGGCTCGACACATCGAAGATAGAGGCACTTGGGATCACGCCTGCGCCATGGCGGGACGGCGTACGCCAATATGTGGCGCAGTTACTCGCCTAGAACGGCGAGACGAGGTCTTTGAACTTCGGCCATGCGCGGTCGCGTGGTGAAAGCGTCGCCTCCTCAGCCTTGATCGGCCAATCGATGCCCAGATCAGGATCGTTCCAAAGGACGCCACCTTCTTCGGAAGGGCCATATTCGGCGCTTACCTTGTACAGCACTTCAGCATTCTCAGTCAGCGTGCAGAAGCCGTGCGCGAAGCCGACGGGAACGTAGAGCTGCGTCCAGTTCTCAGCGCTGAGCTCAACAGCAACGTGCTGGCCGTAGCTCAGTGAGGCTTTGCGAATGTCTACGGCCACATCGAGGATCGCGCCGCGCACGACGCGCAGCAACTTCGCTTGCGCCTTTGGCGCGCGCTGGAAGTGCAAGCCACGAACGACTCCCCGCGTTGCGGAGAAGGAATGGTTATCCTGGATCCAATCCAGATCGACGCCCGCTTCCTTCAGCGCCGACGCTTTGAACGTTTCTGACAAGAAGCCGCGATGGTCACCGTTCTTCTTCGGACGAATGATCAACACATCGTCGATCGGGGCGCGCTCGATCTCCATTAGCTGCGCAAGCCTAAGCGCTGGCCTTTGAAATCGCCGGAGAGCAGCGGCCCCCACCAGTCGCGGCGAGCGAGATACCATTGCACAGTCTTACGAATGCCGGTGGCGAAGTTCTCCTCCGCGCGCCAGCCCAATTCGGTTTCAAGCTTGGTGCAATCGATCGCATAGCGGCGATCGTGGCCGGGCCGATCCTTCACGTACTGAATTTCTGAGCGCGGCGCGTTGCGATTGGGCGCGAGCTCATCGACGAGATCGAGGATCGCGTTCACGACCTCGATGTTCTTCTTCTCGTTGCGGCCGCCGACATTGTAGGTCTCGCCAACGCGGCCCTTCGCAACGATCAGCTCCAGCGCCGCCGCGTGATCGCCGACATAGAGCCAATCGCGCACATTGCCGCCATCGCCGTAGACTGGCAGCGGCTCGCCCGCGAGCGCCTTCAGGATCATCGTGGGGATCAGCTTCTCAGGAAACTGATACGGCCCGTAATTGTTCGAGCAATTCGAAATCAACACCGGCAAACCGAACGTATGATGCCACGCCGAAGCGAGATGGTCGGACGCCGCTTTGCTCGCGGAATACGGCGAGCGTGGGTCGTAGGCGGTCGTCTCCGTGAACAGCCCCTCTTCACCAAGTGAGCCGTACACCTCGTCCGTCGAGACATGGAGGAAGCGAAAGCGTTGCTTGGCTGCGGGATCTTTCAGTGCGTCCCAGTAGCGAACCGCCGCCTCAAGCAATGTGTGCGTGCCGACAATGTTGGTCTGCACGAACGCCGCCGAACCGGTGATCGAGCGATCGACATGGCTCTCGGCGGCCAGATGCATCACCGCATCCGGCGCGAACTCGGCGAACACCTTGTCGAGCAGAGCACGGTCGCAGATGTCGCCTTTGACGAAACTGTAGTTCTCGTCACCCTCGATGTCGGCGAGTGAGGAAAGGCTCGCGGCGTAGGTCAGCGCATCCAGATTGAGCACGCGCCAGCGCGTCTCGCGCACCAAGCGCCTGCACACAGCTGAACCGATAAAACCGGCGCCGCCAGTGACGAGAACTCGCACCGCGTTCCTCTAGATTGCTGGCCGGCTCAAGCGCCGGACGTGGGCTTCGCGGCTTCTTGCGCGGGCTTCAGTGCCGCCACGGGCTGAGACGCCGGCGCCGACGCGTCGATCTTCCAATCGCTCATTGCCGATGTGCCAGCGACCATAGCGGCGATCACGCCCGCAGCCTTCGGATCAAGCGTTGAGCGCGCGAAGATGTCTTCGATCACCGGCACCGCTTCCAACGAAACAGGCTCGATCGAAATCGGCGCCGATGTGGTCTCAGCCACATAGCTGGCGAGCGCCAGCTCTTGCTCCGTCTCCACCGGGCGCAGCACAGCTGGCGTCGACGCGACTTGCACAATATCGCCGGCATCATTCAGCGCTACGGCTTGAACCTGCTCGACTGGCGTTGTTGCAGCGATTTGACTCACCGCGTCGTCTTGATCGTTTGCAGCAATGTTCGCCGCGCCTGCGCGCGCACCCACGACGGGAGCAGCGACGCTGACAACCGCGAGTGTTGCCGCGAGGCCCCAAGCACTGCGAACCGCCATGCGATTCTTGCCATTATCGGATAAGCCGATTGCGCCGCGATGTGCGGCTGCAGCCAACGCCGGCGTCGCGCTGCCGCGCGTGCTGCGCTCGGCGAGGCGCATTTGAATATCTTCGATCACGCTGCGCAGACGCGGCGCGTCCGCGCTCGCGGCGCCTTGCGCACGGAGGTGAGCAATCGACTCGCTGCCGACGATACGCGGCGGCGGCGCGTCACCGACGCTGCAGATCACTGTGTTGGTAAGGCCAGTCAGCGCCACGCCTTGCGCGGCTGCCGCCTTGCTCCAAACGACGACGCAAACAGCGCCCATGCCGTAGAGCGTTGGTCGCGCGCCAGCGTTCGGCAGCGCCACCGCGAACGCGGAAATCGGGGACAACGCCTCCGCCAATTCGGCGGCATAGGCGGCGTCCGCCGGCGCGTGCAAAATGAAGGTGATCCCGCTGGTCATCCCGGCCCCGTAATGCCTCTTACGCCCTGGCCAGTCTATCCAAATCGCGGGGGCCAGAGAACCCAACGTCATGCTGGGACGGACTCTTTCCCAAAGCGTTGATTGCAGGACACGGAATCCGGGTTTTCGGGCCGAAAATGGCGGGTTCGGGCGGCTCAATCCGGCTGAGTTCCCTGCGACCATAGGATGGGACGAAGGAGTCCTGTCACAAATGTCGCAATCCACCCGCCTGGGCCTGCCCTATTTGGCCGCCGCGCAAGCTCAGAAGCACGTCACCATCAACGAATCGCTCCGCCGTCTGGACGCCCTGGTCCAGCTCTCGGCGCTCTCGGCCACCACCTCCGCGCAGCCTGGCTCGCCGACGGATGGGGATATCTATCTGCTGCCGGCGGGCAAGACCGGCGACGCATGGGGCGCGATGGCCAATGGCGCGCTCGCCTACTACCGCGACGGCTTCTGGGAAGAGTTGACGCTGAAGGCTGGCTGGCGCGTCTATATCGAAGACGAGGACGCGCTCTACGCGCGCGGCGCCAGCGCGTGGGCGCGCATCGCCGCGGAGGAAGAACGGCGACTAATCTTCACGCCCGGCGGCGACGGCGTCGTCTCGATCTATCGCATCGATACCTTGCGCGCGCAGAACCCGCGCACGGCGACGGTCAGCGGCGTTTCCGGCGATACGATCACGCTTTCCTCGGCCACAGCTGGCTTGTTCTTCGGCGCCTTCATGGCGGGCGTGAGCTATGTGCGCATCTGGAATACGTCAAAGACGCCGGATGAATCCGCCTGGGTGAAGGCCTCGCCTTCTTCGACCACGCTGCAAGTCGTCAACAGTACCGCGATCGCGGGCTGGAGCAATGGCGAGACAATCCAGATCGGCGACCCAACGACCGAAACGCCCGGCCGCGTCATCGCGCTCGATATTTCGCCGATGATGCAAGCCGTGCTCGGGCGCGTATTTCCGCAACCGGGCGTGTTGCTGAAGGCGCTGGTGGAGGGCTCAAGCACACAGGCTGTGCTGGATACGACTGAGGCTGGGGTGAGTGGGTCTTTTGGGGGCGTGAGAAGCGAGTCCGGCGGCTCCAGACTCGGCGGTCAGCACATACAGAAGTGCAGCGTACTCTCGCCTGTGTCGAACTCCAATCTCGTCTTCATACGCGAGACCGCAACTGGCACCGCGATGCTCATCGCATCTCTCTCTGTGGTGGCCTTGCTGGTCTAGCGCTTTTCGAGCCCAGCTGGCTCAGCTATCTGTTCGAGGAATGCCGGAGAAGCCGTTCTTTCCCAACGTCCCGCTTTCGTCCCTTCAAATCGAGGGACAACTGCGCGCACTGGCGCAGGGGCTCGACGAAGCTAGCCGGAACACCGTGTATGAGGTGCTCTCTAAGGCGCACGAGCATTTTCGGCCCACAGAGTTCGAGCTTCGCAAGGACACGCTTGTCGCCAAGCAGCTCAGCGAAGAGATTGTCTTTCCACGCCCGCTTCCGATGGTGAAGTTCTCGCACATTCTTTCAGGATACCGAACTTGGCTGGAGCACAAGTACGCGCTGCCGGGCTTTGTATCCGTTGAGCAAGACGACATCGTCGTTGATTGCGGCGCCTACGTTGGCGGCTTCAGCCTTAGCGCCGTCGAAAGAGCTCAAGAGCTTCATGCTTTCGAGCCAGAACCTCGAAACTTCGCGTGCCTGTCCGCCAATATCGGGAAGCATCCAAACGCGTTCCTGAATGAATTAGGCGCATACTCCTCGACACAAACCATGACGCTCAACATATCGGCATCAAGCGTTGAGCACTCTTTGCTGACCCCAGATGACGGCGCATCTATTGCGCAACGAGAAATCCAAGTGATTGCGCTGAGTGACTACTGCGCTCAGCGTAGCGTTCAGCGAATCGACTTCCTGAAGCTTGAAGCTGAAGGCGTGGAGCTGGAGATATTCGAAGGCCTCGGCGACATACGTCCTCGAAAACTCGCGATCGATGTTTCGCCAGAGCGAGAAGGACAAAGTCCCGCCGAAGAGTTCAAGGTGTTGCTAGCTCCGCTTGGTTATGAGTTTCGACAACGCGCCAACGTTCTGTTTGCTCGGCTGCATTCGTGATCGCGCTTCCAAAAACAGTCTGGACGCTCTGGCTGCAGGGTTGGGACAATGCACCAGACGTGGCTCAGGCCTGTCTAGCGAGCTGGCGCCGCCTGAATCCAGGCTGGGATATTCGCGCTCTCGACGCGGTCTCGCTGCGTAACGCGTTGCCGGCGGAGACGATCGCGGCAATTCTCTCCGACGAAAGCGAGGCAGAAGCGCGAAGCGATCGCATCCGCATCGAATTGCTATCGCGGCATGCGGGCGTCTGGGCCGACGCGACGGCAATGTGCGCGAGGCCGTTGGACGACTGGCTGCATGACCAGCTCAATACAGGCTTCTTTGCATTCGAACGGCCGACACCTGATCGGATGATTGCAAGTTGGTTTCTCGCGGCGACGTCACAAAGCCATGTCATTAGCGCTTGGCGCGACAGAGTTGCGGCGTACTGGCAGGGACGACAGAAGCCGGACGACTATTTTTGGTTTCACAGCCTATTCGGCGAGCTGTACGAGTCTGACTCGGCGTTTCGCGTCATCTGGGATGCAACGCCGAAGATGTCCGCGGTTCACGCGTTCCACTTCGCACCGAATGATCGGAGGCTCTTAGAACCGCCGACCTCGGGGTACCTCGCCTCGCTGAACGATCCTCCGGAGCCGGTGTTCAAGTTGACGCGCAAGTTGCCGGAGTCTCGTGCAGATGGTGCACTGATTGATCTCCTGCGCCACTTTGGGCGTGGTGAACTCAGTCAATGACCTCCGCCATCGCCACCATAGTCGTCGTCACGCACAATAGTGCGCGGTGGTGGTGGCGTATGGCGGAGGCGCTGGCGGCGCAGACGGAGACGCGGTGGAAACTTGTCGTGGTCGACAACGATTCCGACGCTGCGCAACGACCGTCGCGCGGCTCGATGCCGGCCAACGCCACGCTTATTCAGAACGAGAAGAATTTCGGCTTCGCCGCCGCCAATAACCAAGGCGCCGCGGAAGTGGAGACGCCTTACCTCGTCTTCCTCAACCCCGACGCGTTTCCTGAGCCGGATTGGCTCGTGCGCCTGATCGAGACTGCCGAACGCTTCCCGCGCGCCGCCGCCATCGGCTCAACGCAGATAAGCGCCGACGATCCAAACGTCTTCGACGGTACAGGCGACGCGCTGCACGCCAGCGGCATCGCCTATCGCGCCAATTTCGGCCAACGCCGCACCACCCCGCCACCACTTGGTGAGAGTTTTGCCGCGTGCGCCGCCGCCATGCTGGTGCGGCGCGAAGCATTCAACGCCGTCGGCGGATTTGACGAGCGCTATTTCTGCTATTTCGAGGACGTCGATCTTTGCTTCCGTTTGCGGCTGGCCGGTTGGCGCATCCTGCAATCGCCTGACGCTGTCGTCGCGCATGTCGGCGGCGGCGTAACGAGCGCGCGCTCCGCATTCGCTCAATTCCACGGTGCCCGAAATCGGCTGTGGACGTTCGTGAAATGCATGCCGTGGGTCTTGTTCTGGCCGCTTCTATTTCCGCACATGCTGATCACGGCCGCGGCGGCGACGTCAGCGCTGCTGCGTGGTCGCGGGTTCGCGGCGTGGCGCGGGCTGATTGCCGGCGTCGCTGGCTTGCCGAAAACGTGGGGCGCGCGCGGCAAGGTACAGCGCGCACGCACTGCGTCGTCGGCGAAGATCGCGCGCATGCTTGCTTGGAACCCGTTCGTGTTCTTTGGCCGACGGCCAGTGATCCGGCCATTGCGCTAGCGCAATGTGGATGCGAGGCGCGACAGCCCCTCTTTCAAACCAACCCTTGCGACGAGCTCTGGAGGCAACTCTGTCTGCTTCACGGGCAAACGATCGCGATTGGCACGGAGCGTCTGGTCGCGACTGTAGAGATTGAGCGCAGCGAGCGCGGGCGCGCCGACGCGCAAAAGCCAGAGGGGAACTGTAACCGTGCGCGCCTTGCTGCCGATCGCGCGCGCCGCGTAGCGATAGAGCGCGCGCATCGTCACCGCGTCGGGCCCGCCGATCGCAAACACACCCGCGACATCATTGTCAGCGAGCCACGCGGCGGCGCGACCGAGGTCTTCGTGAAAGATAGGCTGCACTAGCGCGCTGCCGGAACCCGGCACAGGCATCAGCGGCCAGTTGCGCGCCATGCGCATGAGTCGCGTGACCGTCGGCAGACGCGGATCGCCATAGATCATGGTCGGCCGGATGATCGCCGCGCCGGGATGGCGCGCGCGAAGAGCTGCCTCGGCGGCGGCCAAGCTCGAGTAGGCCTTGGCGTCCGGCTGGACCGCCACGTTGTTGCTTGAGAACGCAACGACGCGCTTTGCGCCGGGCTCTATGCGTTCAAGCGCGGCATTGGTCAGGGTAAGGTGAGTAGCGAAGATGATCACGTCGCGGCCAGCGGCCGCGCCAATCCAATCACCGTCTTTCTCCAGATCGTCATAACTAACGATCACGCCGTTCTCAGTAAGACGCGCAATGGCGTCGTCGCGCCTGGTATGCACCGAAGCCATCACGTGCCAGCCGCGCGCAATGAGCGAGTGCGCCGTCGCCTCTCCCACAGCGCCGCCTGCGCCGAACACAATCGCGCGCTTGGTCATGCGCGGCCTCGCGGCCCGATGGCGAGCAAGAACGCACCGGCGAGCGTCGCAAGCATGTGTTCGATTGGCCCGCGCGCGAACTTCTTGAAGTAGCGCGCCATGCCGCGCGCCTTGTGACGCGCGATCGCCGAGCCTTCCGCTTCGCTCGAAGAGCGGAGATGCACGCCGTGTGGACCGGGCGCGAAGATCACTGGCCAACCCGCTTCTTCGGCGCGCCGGCAAAGATCGAGATCCTCGACGTGGAGGAAGTAGCCTTCGTCAAATCCGCCGAGGCGTTCGAAATCTTCGCGCCGCACGGCGATGAGCGCGCCACTGATGGCGCCGGTTCGAACGGGCTGAGCGGGCAGCGGGTCGGTGTGGCGGTTGAAGTCGCGCAGCAGAGGCGCTGCACGTTCAAACCGCGAAAGCCCGCTGAACGAGACGAACGCGCGCCAAAGCGTGAGCCGGTCACGCCGGCTGCCGCGCTCAGGCCGGCCGCCTTCATCGCGCAAGTCCCCGCCCAGGATGGCTGGCGGCGGCGCCGCCGCAAGCGCTGCGCGCAGGCGTGGCGCAGCGTCGGCCTCGAGGATGACGTCTGGGTTTAGGAACAGCAGCGTGCCGCCGCATGCTTGGCGGGCGGCGCGATTGCAGGCGGCGGCGAAGCCGATGTTCCCCTGCCCGCGCAGCACTTTCACTCGTGCGTCCGCGGCGAACGCATCCAGCAAAGCGACATCGCCCTCCGAGTTCCCGTTGTCGGCGATGAGGATTTCGTCAAGGCCTTGAGCGCGCGCCAGGGACTCCAGACACAATTTCAGCGCCGGGCCGGTGCGATAGCTGACGATGATTGCGCTGACGCTCACAGAAGCTTCCGTGGCCGTCTTAACCGCCGGAAAAACGCGCGTCGAGAAATCGCGTGCGACGCACGCGACCGAGACTCAGCAACAATGGAGCGAATTAGGTCGCTTCGTGCGCGAGCAGCAGATCCGCGAGCTCAAGATGCGGATCGCGATACTGCGTGGCGGGCTCAGTAGCGCCAACCGTGTAGCTCACCGGCGCAACGCTCGCCGAAACCGGCGATTGCTCGATGACGTACGCTTCGACCGGCGCTTCATCGGACACGGCAGTCGCCGGATCGCTCAGCGTGAGGCGCAGACGCGGTTGAGCCGGTGCAACATTCGCGCGCGACGGCGTGAACGTCACCATGCCATCGGAGAGCGTGAGCGTACGCATGTGCTCGATCTTCGCGTCGGTCGCCGCGCGCGTGATTTCGAGCGAAGCAGCCGTCGATACGAGCTGACCGCGGATCGCGCTCAGTTCCGTTTCAGATAACGGCGCCGGATAAGCAGGAAGATTCGCGTACGGATTGTCGGCAGCATTGGCCGTCGAATCGATTCCGAAACCAGACGCGAGCGACGCGCCAACCCAGTTCCCAAAACCAGCTGGCGAGAAGATCGTTACAGCGAGAACGGTTGCCGCGACGCCGGTCAGACCGGACTTCACGACCGTGTCGCGCACTTCGCGCTCAAACTCTGTAGGCCGTCCCGCCATGCACCGCTCCCGCGCGACTCAGCACGCTGTCCCCTTTTGGGACCCCCAATACGCGCTAGAGGAGTAACAAAAGCACTAAAACTCGGCGTCCGACAAGCCGTCTGGCAGCTTAATCCAGTGACTATGCTGAAATGTTGCCTACGAAATGGACGCCTAGCGCGACGGGAGGAGCAGGGGTGAAAATAGCCTTTGAGGCCAGCGGCTTCGCACGCGCGGTATTCTTCGCCCTCCTCCCTTTGGTGGCTGGGGCCGGCGCAATGGGGCTGCCGCTGCTGATCTCGCTCGCCGGTGTGGTGGCAATCCGGCCTTCATTGTTCCGGCAAGTGCTTGAAAAAAGGCCGCTAGGGTTGGCCTTTCTGGTGCTGTTGGTCGCTTGGGCCGGAGCCTCGAGCGCCTGGTCGGACTGGCATGGTCCGACGGCGGCGAAGATCGGGGCGCTCTTTGTGCTCGGCCTTCTGTTCGCTTCTGCAGCGGCGGCGGATGCCCGCGCCGCCCGGCTAACGCTTTCAGGCGCTGTCGCCGCGTTTTTGGTGCTGACGCTTTTTCTGGGGATCGAGGCTGGCTTCGGGCTGCCGTTGAACAGCGCGGCCGAGCCGGACCTGCCCGCCGGCGAGGTCAACCGCAATCCGAGCCGAGGCCTCGTGGTGCTGCTCGCGCTCACCTGGCCTGTGCTTGCTTGGCTGATCGCGCGTGGCGGCGCGGCGCGCGTCGTACTCGCCATCATTATTCTGATCAGCGCGGCCCTTCTGTCGCTGCAATTCGATCAGCTCGCGACGGCGATCGGGTTTGCGGCGGGGCTTCTCGCATTCGCCGCCGCTTTCGTTGCGCCCGGATTGGTGATCCGTCTGGGATCGCTTGGTCTCGCTGCGTGGACGATCGCAGCGCCGTTTGCGACGCCAGTGCTCGTCGCCAGCCCAGCGCTGGTTGAAGCCGTGCCGCTGAGCTGGGCCGCACGCATCGCGATCTGGCGCTATACTTGCGAGCGCATACTGGAGCAGCCGTGGATTGGGCACGGCATTGATGCTGGGCGCACGACAACGGACATCGTCAGCATTCGCGGCCTGGAAATGCGCGGCATTCCGGTCCATCCGCACAGCGCGTCACTTCAGACTTGGCACGATCTCGGCGCCGTTGGCGCCGCGCTCGCGGCAGCGGCGCTGCTGTTCGGCGGCTGGCGGCTCGCGAAAGCGTTCAAAGATGACAAGCCAGCCGCCGCAGCGTTTGCTGGAGTGTTGGCCATGTTTGGCCTGATCGCCAACGTAGGCTGGAGCTTGTGGCAAGAGTGGTGGGTGGCGACGTTGCTGCTGACCGGCGGCTTGGTCGCCGCGGTCGGCGCTAGAGACGCCAAAGCGTGATGCCGGCAGGCATCTTTGAGCGATCGAGGAAGCCGCGCACGTCCATCACAACGCCCTGCCCGCCACGCAGCAACTTGGTGATCATTGGCCAGCCGCCGTCGCGGAATTCCTTATGAGAAACCGCGACCACCACAGCGTCCACTTCGCCGATTTCGTTGAGCTGCGTCAGCGCCGCGCCATGCTCTTCGGAGATATGCGGGTCGGCGTAGGGATCGTGGGCGATCACTTCGAAGCCGAACGAGCGCAGTTCGTTGACGATGTCATAGACCTTCGAGTTGCGGACATCCGGGACGTCTTCCTTGAAGGTGACGCCAAGCACCGCCACGCGTGCATTGGATTTGCCGGCGCGACCAAGCAGCCGCACGCACTCGCGGCCGATGTGCGGGCCGATGCTGTCGTTCACGCGACGGCCAGCGAGTACGACTTGCGGGTGGTAGCCGACCTGCTGAGCCTTGTGCGTCAGGTAATACGGATCGACGCCGATGCAATGGCCGCCGACGAGGCCCGGCGTGAAGCCGAGGAAATTCCACTTGGTGCGCGCGGCGGCGAGCACGTCGCCCGTGTCGAGGCCGAGGCGGCCGTTGATCAGCGCCAGCTCGTTCATCAGCGCGATGTTGATGTCGCGCTGGGTGTTCTCGATGACCTTGGCCGCTTCCGCGACTTTGATTGACGGCGCGCGGTGGATGCCGGCGGTGACAACTTCGCCGTAGGTGTCAGCAACGATGTCGAGGGTCTTGGCGTCCGAGCCGGACACGACCTTCACGATCGTCTCAAAGCGGTGGAGATGGTCGCCCGGGTTGATGCGCTCGGGCGAGAAGCCGAGTGTAAAGTCGACGCCGCATTTGAGACTGGACGCCTTTTCCAGGATCGGTCCGCACTCGTCCTCGGTGCAGCCCGGATAGACGGTGGATTCATAGACGACGATGTCGCCCTTCTTCAGCGCTTTGCCGACGGTGCGCGAGGCGCCGTGAACGGCCCTCAGATCAGGCACGAGCGCATCGTCGATCGGCGTCGGCACCGTGACGATGAAGAAGTCGGCGCGCTTCAGATCTTCGACATCGGTGGTGACGAAGAGGTCGAGCGTTTTCAGCTCGTCGGCGCTGACCTCGCGCGTACGGTCATGGCCTTGGCGCAATTCCGTGACGCGTGACGCATCGATTTCAAAGCCGATGACCGAGAATCCCTTGCGCGCAAACGCAACGGCCGCGGGCAAGCCCACGTAGCCAAGGCCGATAACGGCAATGCGGCGGCGTGCGTTCATGATTAACTCGGATTTGTCGGCGGTGAGTTGATTTCGCTAGCGTCTCCACTTATCGAAACGCCACATTGAAAACAACAGCGCACAACCGCCGCGCTGTGTCGAAAGAGCGTTAAGAATGAAGCCCGTGCTCGTGACCGGCGCCGCCGGATTCATCGGCTATCACTTGTCAGAACGGCTGATGCGCGAAGGGCGCACAGTGATCGGCTACGACTGTATGTCCGATTACTACAGCGTGGAGCTGAAGCAGGCGCGCGTCGACAAGCTGAAGGAGAAGTCCGGCTTCACGTTCGTGAAGGCTGAACTCGAAGACGCGGCGGCGATGAAGGCGCTCTTCGCCGAACACCAGTTCGACTTGGTTTACAATCTCGCGGCGCAGGCAGGCGTGCGTTACTCGCTCGTCAATCCGCAGGCCTACGTCTCAGCGAACCTCGAAGGGTTCATGAACATCCTCGAGTGCTGCCGTCACAACAAGACGAAGCATTTGGTGTTTGCTTCTTCGAGTTCTGTGTATGGCGCCGGCACGAAGATGCCGTTCTCGGTGCACCAGAACGTCGACCACCCGCTCAGCGTCTACGCCGCTTCGAAGAAGGCGAACGAGCTGTTCGCGCACTCGTACGCGCACCTCTATCGGTTGCCGGTCACGGGTCTGCGCTTCTTCACCGTCTACGGCCCGTGGGGTCGCCCGGACATGATGATGTTCCTGTTCACAAAGGCGATCCTGGAAGGCAAGCCGATCGACGTCTTCAACAACGGGCTGATGCAGCGCGACTTCACCTATGTCGATGACATCGTGGAGTCACTCTATCGCGTTGGCCTGCGTATCCCGGGCCCGAACCCTGGCTGGGATAGTTTGGCGCCCGATCCGGCGACCTCGAATGCGCCCTACCAGATCTACAATATCGGCAACCACTCGCCGGCGAAGCTCCTCGACGTCATCGCGATCCTCGAGAAAGAACTTGGCCAGACCGCGACCAAGAACATGATGCCGATGCAGCCTGGCGACGTGCCCGCCACGTTTGCGGACGTGGATGACCTGGCGCGCGACGTCGATTTCGCGCCGCGCACGCCCATCGAAGTCGGCGTGAAACGCTTTGTTGAGTGGTACAGAGCTTATTTCGGGGTCTGATGACCCTGAGGATCATACCCGCGATCATGTCCGGCGGCGCCGGTACGCGGTTGTGGCCGCTCTCGACGGAAGATCATCCGAAACAATTTCACACACTGATGGGCCCGCGAACATTGTTCGCGGAGACTGTCGGGCGCATGAGCGGCGAGGTTGGCGACATTACATTCGCGCCGCCGATTGTGTTGTGCGGGGAAAAGCACGTACCGCGCGTTCGCGTCGTGCTGGACGAAGCGAGCGCGCAAGCCGCGGCCATCGTGATCGAACCGGCGGCGCGCAACACGGCCGCAGTCGCCGCCTCTGCTGCTGCAATCGGCCAGAGCATAGATCCAAGCGCGCTCGTTCTGCTCGTGCCGTCAGATCACGCCATCGCGAATGTCAGCGCATTTCACAAAGCGATCTTACGCGCAGCGGTCGTCGCCAACGATCACATCGTGACCTTTGGGGTCGCACCCTCGCACCCGGCGACCGGCTATGGCTACATCAAGTGCGGCGATGAGCTCGCGCGCGGCGCCTTCGCTGTCGAAGAGTTTAAGGAAAAGCCGAACGCTCAAACAGCGCAGCACTATCTCAATGACGGAGGCTATTTCTGGAATAGCGGTATGTTTCTGTTTGCGCCGGAGACCTTGCTCAACGAGTTCGACGCCAATCCCGCGATTCGCGACTGCGCACTCGACGCTCTCAAGGCTGCAACGCGCAACGGTGATGAAATCCGCCTTGGCGCAGCGTACCTCAACGCGCCGGCGCAGCCGCTCGATATCGCCGTCATGGAGCGCACAGCACGCGCCGCTGTGGCGCCCTGCGACATTGGCTGGGCCGACATTGGATCGTGGGCCGAGCTCTGGCGACTGGCGCCGCGCAACGCGAACGGTTTTGCCCTGCTCGGCCCTGCAGCAAGCGCAGACACGTCAAAGATCGAAGCCAGCGGTGTGAAGGTCATGGCAATCGAAGGCAACGATTTGGTGGTCGTCGCTACGCCTGACGGGCTTCTCATCCTACCGCGTGAGCGCGCAGCGGATTTTGCCGCGATCTAGAGCAGCGCCTTCGCTGTCTCAACGATGGCTTCGGACGTGATACCGAAGTGCGCATACGCATCCTTGGCTGGCGCAGACGTTCCGAATGTCGACATGCCGACGAACGCGTCGAGCCCGAACGCCTCGAACCAACCCTGCCCGATCGCGGCTTCGCAGCCGATTTTGATTTCGTCGTCCTCACCGCAGACCGCGTCTTGGTAGGCGTCATCCTGCAGTTCGAACATTTCGAAACAGGGCGCGGACACGACACGCGCCGGGATGCCTTCCTTCTGCAGCAACTCGCGCGCCTTCACGGCGAGCGCTACCTCCGTGCCCGTGGCGAAGATCGCCACCCGCGAGGCGCCGCCTTCGGCCGGCAGCAATTCGTAAGCGCCGCGTACCGAGAGGTTCTCACTCGCATCACTGCGCAACGCCGGCGTTGCCTGGCGCGAGAGCGCGAGCAGGCTTGGGCCGTCGTCACGCAACAACGCCGCCTGCCAGCACTCGGCGGTTTCGACGGCGTCGGCCGGTCGGAAAACATAGAGGTTTGGAATGCAGCGCAAGCTGGCGAGATGTTCGACGGATTGGTGTGTCGGGCCGTCTTCGCCGAGGCCGATGGAATCGTGTGTCATCACGTGAATGACGCGAATGCCCATCAACGCACTCAAGCGAATGGCGGGACGTGAATAGTCGGCGAAGGTCAGGAACGTGCCGCCGTACGGAACGACGCCGCCGTGCAGCGCCATGCCGTTCATCGCCGCCGCCATGCCGTGCTCGCGGATGCCGTAGCGCACGTAGCGGCCGCTGCGATCTTCGGGCGTGAAATCCTTCGAGCCCTTCGCGAGCGTAAGGTTTGAGCCGGTGAGATCGGCGGAGCCACCCAGCAATTCCGGGCAAGCGTCGAACATCGCGTCGATGGCGCCGTGTGAGGACGCGCGCGTTGCGAGTGCAGGCGTTTCCGCCGCCATTTTCGCTGCGTGCATGCCGAGCGCGGCAACGGCCGCATCGATGTTCGCGTCGCTCATCGCAGCGGCGAACGCATCCTTGTGCTCAGAGCGCTTCAAGCGCGAGGCCCATTCTTCCCGTGCGCCGGCGCCACGCGCGCCGATCTTGCGCCACGCTGCGCGGATGTTCTCCGGCACTTCGAACGGGCCGTACTTCCAGCCGAGCGCCGCCTTCGTCGCGGCGAGTTCTTCGGCGCCCAGCGCCTCGCCGTGCGCCTTCGCGGTGCCGGCTTTCTTTGGCGAGCCGTAGCCAATCGTCGTCTTGCACGCGATCAGCACCGGGCGATCCGACTTTGTCGCCGCGTCGAACGCACGTGTCACATCGGCGACGTTGTGCCCATCGCACGAGAGCACGCTCCAGCCGCTCGCGGCAAAACGCGCTTTCTGATCCGTGTTGTCCGCGAGCGAAACGGCGCCATCGATCGAGATCGAGTTGTCGTCCCAAATCACAATCAGCTTGTTGAGCTTCTGACGTCCGGCGAGCGCGATGGCCTCCTGGCTTACGCCTTCCATCAAGCAGCCGTCGCCTGCGACGACCCAGGTGCGGTGGTCGACAAGCGCGCCACCGAAGCGCGCTGCCAGATGCGCTTCCGCCATCGCCATGCCAACCGCGTTCGCCAGCCCCTGTCCGAGCGGGCCTGTGGTTGTCTCAATGCCGCTCGCGAGAAAATTCTCCGGGTGCCCCGCCGTCTTCGAACCGAGCTGACGGAAGCGCTTGATCTCATCGAGCGTCATGTCGGCGTAGCCGGTGAGATGCAGCAGCGCGTAGAGCAGCATCGAGCCGTGACCGGCGGAGAGCACGAAGCGATCGCGATCGGGCCAGCTTGGATTGGTCGGATCGAATTTAAGGAACTTCGCGAACAGAACCGTCGCCGCGTCGGCCATGCCCATTGGCATACCGGGGTGGCCAGACTTGGCGTGCTCCACGGCGTCCATCGCCAAGGCGCGGATGGCGTTGGCGAGTTCTTTCGCCTCGACGCCTTCGATCAGTTCGCTTTTGCTCATGGAGTTTCCTTCGCTCAGGCTCTTTAGCGCCGATTCGGACGCTTTGCCCGGCAAGCGCAGTCCGGTATCAGCGGAAAACGCCGGAAGGAATGCGGCGGCGGAGCTTCATATGCAGATTTTCATCGACAGCGCCGACGCGGCGGAACTCAAGAAGCTGGCGGAAA
>CADEDT010000012.1 GCA_902826145.1 uncultured Caulobacteraceae bacterium | reverse complement strand
CCGCGTTCGGAAGCCGACGGCATCGCCATCGAAACAGTGAACGTGTCGCGCCTCGAAGTCGAAGTGCTGCGCGTGCCGGATCGCATCCTGTCGCAACACTCCGTCGAACCCGGCGAAGTCAACGAAGAGGGCGGCTGGAATTATTGGAGCTTCAACAGCGCTGCCGAAGACGTTGGCGTCTCTATTTATAAGGGCCAAATCGACGTCGATACGCGCGTCCGCAACGATGCGGTGACGACTGTATTTGCGCTTGGCGCAGCGCTTCGTGAGCTGCGGCCGGGCGCCTACGTCGTGAAGGTGCGCGATGCGTCGCCTGGCGCTGGCCAGCGTGGTGAGAGCGAAAACGAGTCTCGCGCCTCGGCTTATCGCTGGATCATGTACACCGACATGGCGCTGCAGAGCTATTCTGGCGCGACCGGGCTTGATGTGGTGGTGCGCTCGCTGCGCACGGCGCGGCCGATGAGCAATGTCACGCTGACGCTGATCGCACAGAACAATGAAGAGCTGGCGCGGACACGCACCGATCGCGATGGCCGTGTGCATTTCAACGACGCGTTGGTGAACGGCGATGGGCCGTCGCGTGCACGCTATGTCATGGCATATGGCGCGGAAGGCGACTTCGCCGCGCTCGATCTGCAGCGGCCTGGCCTCGATCTTTCCGATCGCGGCGTTGATGGCCGTCGCGCGCCTGGCGATGTTGATGCGTACGTTTACACCGAGCGTGGCATCTACCGGCCCGGCGAGCGCGTGCGCTTGATCGCGCTTGTGCGCGATCAGATTGGCCGCGCTATCTCCAATCGGGAATCGACGCTGGTCGTCTATCGCCCGAACGGCACCGAGGCGCGCCGCATTCGCATCACCGCGCCGGATTCGACCGGCGGCGCGATCGCGAAGAACATCGAACTTGATCGTTCCTCGCCGCGTGGCGTTTGGAGCGCGCAGCTCCTGGTGGATGGCCAGGAAGAAGCGGCTGGCTCCGTGAGTTGGTCGGTTGAAGACTTCGTGCCGGAGCGTCTGCGCGTGCAGATCGAGGCAAGCGAAGAAGTGCTGCGCCGCGGCCAATCGCGACCGATCAACGTGCAGGCCGACTTCCTCTATGGCGCGCCGGGCTCCGGTCTCGCCGTGGAAGCGGAAGGCCGGTTGATGATCGACCCGACGCCGTTCCCGGAGCAGGAAGGCTATAGCTTCGGCGTTTCCGACGAGAGCTTCGACGAACGCTTCTTCCAACTGCCGGGAACGGTGACGGACGGCACGGGCGCGGCTCAGCTCTCGTTCCAATTGCCGGATGAACCGCAAACCAGCTTGCCGCTGCGCGCGCGTATGATTGCAAGCGTCGCCGACCCAGGCGGGCGTGTTGTGCGCGAGAGCTTCACCGTGCCGGTGCGCTTGAACGACCTCTACATCGGCATGAAGCCGACGTTCGAGAACCGTCGCGCCGGCGCGGGCGAGCGCGTCGCGTATGACATCATCGCGCTCAACGGCACTGGCCAACGTGTCGCCGTGCGCGGTGCGACCTGGCAACTCGTGCGCGAAGACTGGAACTACGATTGGTATCTCGATGGCGGCCAATGGCGTTGGCGCCGCACCGGGCGGGATATTCCCGTTGACGGCGGCACCGTCGACATTGGCGCGAACCAACCGTTGCGTATCGCGCAAGATGGCTTGCGTTCGGGCTCGTATCGCCTGGTCGTTCGCCGCGGCGACGCCACTGCGGCGCAACGCTTCGGCGTCGGCTGGGGCGGCCCCGCCGACGATGACTCGACGCCTGACATGGTCAGCGTCGTGCCGCCGACCGATCCCACGCGCCCAGGTGCGCGTGCGCGCGTGCAAATCCGCCCGCCATATCCAGGTGAAGCGCAGATCGTGGTGGCGACCGATCGCGTGATCGAAACCCGCACAGTGCGCGTGGGCGCCGAAGGCGCGACCATCGATCTGCCGGTGACGGCGGAGTGGGGCTCGGGCGCTTATGTGCTCGTGACTGTGATGACGCCACGCGATCCGGTGAACTTGCCGGTGCCGCGTCGCGCCATTGGCGTGGCGTACGTGCCGGTCGACATGGGCAACCGCACGCTGACGGTTGAAGCGGGCGAAGGCCTGCAGAACGTGCGCCCACGTACGCACATCGAAGTGCCGGTGCGCGTGCGCGGTGGCGGCGCGGGCGAACGTGTCCGTGTGGCGATCGCGATGGTGGACGAGGGCATCCTCAACATCACGAAGTACCAAAGCCCCAACCCGGTCGACTACTTCTTCGGCCGGCGCGCGCTGGGCGTGGACATTCGCGACGACTATGGGCGCTTGCTCAATCCGAACCTCGGCGCGCCGGCGACGGCTCGCCAAGGCGGTGACTCACTTGGCGGAGAAGGCTTGACCGTCGTGCCAACGCGCACCGTGGCGATAGTCTCCGATATCGTCGACGTGCGTGGTGGCGTAGCACGCATTCCTGTCGACATTCCCGACTTCAACGGAACGCTCAGGCTCATGGCCGTGGCGTGGAGCGAGAATGCGCTGGGACAAGACGCCGAACAGATCGTTGTGCGCGATCCTGTTGTCGCCGAACTCATCCTGCCGCGCTTCCTCGCGCCAGGTGATGCAGCGCAAGGCGCGCTCAACATCGACAACGTCGAAGGTCCGAACGGCGCCTACACCGTGACGGTGAGTGGCTCGTCGGTTGCGCAAATCCAATCGCAACCGCGGCGCTTCACGTTGAACCGTGGTCAACGGCAGACGTCGTTGATCCCGATCGGCGGTGGGCCGCTTGGCGTTGGCCAGATCAGGTTGCGTCTTGAGGGGCCGCAGGGCTTTGCGGCGGTGGAGCGGAGCTACGACATCCAGTCGCGCGCGCCGTTCTTGCCGATCACCATCACGCGCACCGAGCCGCAAGTGGCTGGTGCGTCGTGGCGGGCGCCGTCTGATGCATTGGCTGGCTTCCAGCCGAGTGCGCAGGCGCTGATCTCGTTCTCGAATCTCGCGGGGATCGATCCGGCGCCATTGCTGGATGCGCTCTACCGCTATCCGTACGGTTGCACCGAGCAGCTCACGTCTGTGGCGATGCCGCTGCTCTACTACAACACGCTCGCGTCGGAGGCGAACCGCACGGCTGATCCGCGCATTCGCCGTCGCGTGCAGGAGGCGGCGACGCAATTGCTCGATCGCCAGGCGCCGGACGGTTCGTTCGGTCTCTGGAGCGCGGGCGATGGTCACGCCTCGCCGTGGTTGGGCGCCTACGCGACGGACTTCTTGTTACGTGCGCAACGCGCCGGCTACGCCGTGCCGCGTCAGCCGATGCAGCAGGCCTACAACGCGCTTCGTCGCGTCGCGCGGCTGAACGATTTCGGCTCGGTAAACTACGAGTTCGAGGTCTATCGCTGGCCGGGCTCGAACGACACGACCGAGCTGATGCGTTCGCGCGCTGCGGCGTATGCACTCTACGTGCTGGCGAAAGCGGGTGAGGCCGATATCGGCCAACTCCGCTACTATCACGACAACCGCCTGAACAATGAGCCCTCGCCGTTGGCGCGGGCGCAGATCGGCGCGGCGTTGGCGCACATGGGCGACCGTGCACGCTCGCGCAACGCCTTCCGCATGGCGGAGCAGGCGCTCGGCTATCGCAACACCGGCGATTGGTATCAGACGCCGCTGCGCGATCTGTCGGGCGTGTTGGCGTTGGCCGCGGAAGCGGGCGAGACTGAAATGGTCGATCGCTTGCGCCGACGGCTAGAGCGCGATGCGCCGGACGCGGGCAATCTGATGACGCAAGAGCAAGTGCAACTCTTACTCGCGGCGAACTCGCTGTTGGAGCGCGCTGGCCCTGTGAACGTGACGCTGAATGGCCAAGCTATGGCTGAGCGGCGCGTGATGGCGGATGCGCAGCGTCTGGCCGCTGGCCTCGTGTTCCGCAACGCGGCGCGCGGCCCTGTGTGGCGGACGATGGCGCTCTCCGGCGCGCCACGCGAAGCGCCGCCTTCAATGCAAGCGGGCTACACGATCAGCAAGACGGTCTACACCATGAATGGATCGGTTGCGGATCTTGGCTCGTTGCGTCAGGGCGATCGCGTTGTCGTCGTGATCTCCGGTCAGCCGGAAGGCGCACGCAACTATCCGACCGTACTCGTCGATCTGCTGCCGGCTGGTTTGGAGATCGAGACATTGCTCAATCCGAGCGATGGTCTCGGCGGCCTGAACTATGACGGCACGCGCCGAAACGGGCCGTTCTCGTGGATTGGCGAGATCACCTACACGCAAGTGCAGGAATCGCGTGACGATCGCTTCGTCGCCTCGGCCAATCTGCGCGGGACGTATCGCTACGCGTACATCGCTCGCGCGGTGACGCCGGGCCGCTACACGCTGCCGGCGGCGCAGGTCGAAGACATGTACCGCCCAGGCGTGATGGCGCGCACCAGCACCGGCACGATCAATATCGCGCCGCGCGGAGGGTAAGGATCGAGCATGCGCCGCGGCCCGCGTACGCCGCTGCCGCTGACGGCGAAGGGCAAGCGATGGGCGACTGTGTTGCTCGCCGCGCTGCTCTCGCTGTTTACGCTGGATCAGTTGTTTGCGCCGCCGCTGGAGCGTGTGCGCGAGGTTTCGCCGGTAGTGCTCGATCACAACGGCGAATGGCTGATGGCGTTCACGACGCGCCAGGGCACGTGGCGGCTCGAAGCGCGGCTTGATGAAATCGATCCGGAGTTTCAGCGCCGACTGATCGCGATCGAAGATGAGCGCTTTTGGTTTCATCCAGGCTTCGATCCGATCGCACTGGCGCGGGCGAGCATCTCTTATGCTCGCGCTGGGCGGGTGACGCAGGGTGGGTCGACCATCACCATGCAGTTGGTGCGGCTACTTGAGTCACGGCCGCGCACGATTGGCTCGAAGCTAATCGAGATTATCCGCGCGATGCAGATCGAAGCGCGGATGTCGAAGCGCGAGATCTTGGCGGCCTACCTGACGCTCGCGCCATACGGCGGCAATCTTGAAGGCGTGCGGGCGGCGTCGCGAGCATATTTCCAGCGCGATCCCGAATGGCTCGACGACGCCGAGATGGCGCTGCTGATTGCGTTGCCGCAGGCGCCGGAGGCGCGACGGCCTGACCGCCACCCGCGCGCTGCGCGCGCTGCGCGTGATCGTGTGCTCGACATGTTTGTGAGCGCTGGGTTGATCAATCGGCGTCGCGCGGAAGAGGGCAAGCAGAGCGCCATCCCGGCACGCGCCCCGTTCCCGTACTCGGCGCCGCATGCGGCGGAGGAATTGGTTGCGGCCAATCCGGGTGAGGGCGTCGTGCATTCGTCGCTGGACGCGACGCTGCAGCGTGATCTTGAAGCGCTGGCGCGCCGGCACGCGGTGAGCCTGGAGCGCGATGCGCAGATTTCAATCCTTGCGGTCGAAATCGATGGCCGTGCGGTACGTGCGCGTGTTGGCGGCGCCGGCCGTGAGCGGGCTGGCGGCTACATCGATATGACGCGTGCGGTGCGTTCGCCAGGTTCGGCGCTGAAGCCGTTCCTCTATGCGATCGCGTTCGATGAAAACATCGCGGCGCCCGAGACGTTGGTGCGCGACGCGCCGCGGCGGTTTGGCGGCTACCTACCGGAGAATTTTGATCGCCGCTTCCATGGCGATGTTACGCTTGAAGACGCTCTGCGTCATTCGCTGAACTTGCCGGCGGTCGCGACGCTCGAGCGGATCGGCGCGGGGCGCTTCCAATCCGCGTTGACGCGCGCAGGCGCGACGGTGCGCATGCCGCGCCGTGCGGATTCCGAACCCGGCTTGGCGTTGGCGCTTGGCGGTGTCGGCCTCACATTGGAGGACTTGGTGCAGCTCTATGCAGCGCTCGGCGATCACGGCGAAGCGCGGCCGCTGGTGACTGGGCCGGTTGAGACGTTTGCCTTCTCGCGCCGCTTCGTGCGCGCGGAGACGGCGGATCGCGTGCTGGAAATTCTCGCGACGTCGCCGCACCCGGCCGGTCGCGTCCCCGCGCAAGTTGCGCAAGGGGCGCCGCAAGTCGCGTTCAAGACGGGCACGTCGTACGGCTTCCGCGATGCGTGGGCGATGGGTGTTTCCAACGGCTACGCGATCGGCGTTTGGGTCGGCCGGCCAGATGGTGCGCCGCGCCCTGGCGCAACGGGCCGTAGCGAAGCGCTTCCCGTCTTGTTCGAGGCGTTCGATTTGCTCGGCACGCCAGCGCCGCCAGAGCAACAGCAGGAGCGGCACGAGCCGGTCGCACCAGCGCTCGTACGCTTTGAGCGCAGCGGCGAGCGCGAGGGGCTCTCCATTCTCTTTCCGCCGTCCGGGGCTGAAGTGCTTGTGTTGGAGTACGGCGAGGACTCGCGTGGGCTCTCGCTCTCGGCGCGCGGTGGGCGAGCGCCGCTTACTTGGTACGCCGAAGGCCAGCGCGTGGGCAGCGAAGAGACGAGCGGCCGCACCATTTGGCGGCCAGCGGCGCCGGGTTTCTACGAAGTGACCGTCGTCGATGCGGACGGCCAGAGCGCGCGCACGCGTGTGCGCATTCGCAGTTCCGGTTGAACAAAAGAAAGGCGCGGATCGTGGGAGGACGATCCGCGCCAAGCAGCTGAGCTTGCGTCTCGGGGAAGGCTACGCAAGCATCAGAGCAGCTTGATAGACAGCCGCGTAAGCGACCGGTGCGAACAGGACGAACGCTGCTGCGAAGCAAACTAACTTTTTCATGACTCACTCTCGAACTTGGTTGTTGTCTGTTGGCTATGAGATGCCGCTATGCCGTTCGGCGGATGCGCGGTGCGTGAAATTTTCGCGCGGTGCAGAAGAGATTGCGCAAGACAAAAGGCGCGGACCTTGCGGGTCCGCGCCTTCGTTGTGATCGACGCCTGTTAGGGGGCAGGCAGGGTTAGGCGACGATCTGGGCAGCTTGCGCAAAGATCGCAACGGCGACCGGAGCAAACAGGGCGAAGGCGGCGGCGATACAAGCAATCTTGGTCATCTGAGTTTCCCTCTCGTGTTCAATGTCTGTTGACTATGAGATGCCGGCGCTCTTGCGTTTGGATGCGGCGCTGAGAATCTTTCTGCGTTTGTTTTTGCATCGCTGCACAAACAAAGACGCGGACCTCGTGGCCGAGATCCGCGTCTTCGCCCGCGTCGCCGCAGGAGAGGGAAAGTGGCGCGGCGTGCCGTGGGTTCTTTGCCCATTTGTAAGATGCAGCGCGCGTGCGTGTTGGACGCACACAAAATGAAAGCGCGGAGCTCGGGGCTCCGCGCTTTCGTCGTTCGTCGCGATGGGAGGGGTTAAGCGACGATTTGTGCAGCTTGCGTCAGTGCCGCGAGCGCAACGGGCGTGAACAGAGCAAACGCAACAGCGAAAGCGGCAGCTTTGGCGGCGGTGGAAAAAGTCTTGGTCATCTCAATTTCCTCGGTGTTTCAAACTTCGTTGGCTATGAGATGCCGGCGTGCGCGCGGATGGATGCGCGTGCGTGCTTTTTCTTCGTGCAGAACACTCATCCGAAATCGCGCGCATCAGTGTTTCGCGCAAAGGAAAAGCCGCGAACCTCTAGGGTGGTTCGCGGCTTCCTTAGTTGACCGTCGCAGGCGGGTTTGGGGGATCAGGCGACGATCAAAGCAGCTTGGTTGAGTGTGGCGAACGCGACTGGCGCGAAGAAAGCCAGCGCGGCGGCGAGGCAGATAAACTTGGACATTTGCTAGCTCCCTGTTGGCGTTGCGGTTCGTCTGAACCTTTGATGCAACCAAGATAGGTTTTGGATGCACCGGGCGATGTGACTCTGGTCACACCGCAGAAGAGGCTCCCGGCCGGGGGGATGAGGCCCGGCCGGGCCCGAGCGTTAGCGACGACGCGGCGGCTCGGGTGGAGTGGGTGGCGTTGGCGGCACAGGCGGTTCCGGCGGGTCGAAACGAACCCGGCCATCGCCGTTGGCGTCGCTGGCGTCGAAGAAGCGAAGGTGCTGGGCGACGAACTCCTCTCGGCTAAGAGCGCCATCGCCGTTGCGGTCGGCTTCCTCGGAATTCGCGATAAGCATCATGAAGGGCACGGCCGGTACCGGCGGGACCGGAGGAACGGGCGGGACGGGCGCGATGTTATCGAGATCGTCCAACTCGGCGAGTTCGGCCCATGTGCCGCCGCCATTGGTGCGGATGATCACGACGTCGTGGTCGCCGTCAGTGCTGCGGAAGACGTGGCGTTGAATGTGGCGCTCGGCTTCGCGCTCGGCACGGTCCGCATGCCGTTCCGCTTCGCGTTCGGCTCGTTCCGCGCGGCGTTCAGCTTCGCGCTCAGCGCGCTCTGCGAGCCGCTCGGCACGTTCGGCATCGCGCTCCACACGTTCTGCGTCGCGTTCCGCACGCTCAATTGCGCGTTCGGCCTCCTGCATGGCGCGTTCGACTTCACGTTCAATCGCTTCGTCGTCGACTTCGATGTCCTCGCCATCGCGGGAGATCACGCGGATGCGGCGGCCATTGCCTCCTTCAAGCACGCGGACGTTCGGGCCGTCGACGCTCATGCGATGCGCGCGTCGGTCGGTGTCATCCAGCTTGCCGTCGTCATTGGTGTCGAGCTCGGCGAAGATACGTTCGAAACCCGAAGTCGCTTCGGAACGCGTAATCCAGCCATCGTCGTTGGCGTCGATCTCGACGTCGCTCCCGCCGCCGCGCACGATAACGTGGCGGGTGTTCGATTGCGCGCTGGCGGCGGCGACGGTGAGCGCGGCAAGCGCAACACCCAGGGCCACAGTCACTTTCATTGACATTCCCCTCTGAGGCCCGGCTCGGGCTGATCTGATGGGGCGGACCATGGGAGTGCTACGTTTCCTCAGTACGTCAGCGTTGAAACATTGGCGAAACACAGCGCCCGTATCTCTCGGCTGCACGGGCCAAAGGCTGGGAGCGCTGGAAATGGCTAACAAATTCGCAGCTTTGGCTTTGGGGTTAGCCCTCGTTACCGGGCCTGGTTGGGCCCAGCCGCAGGATGGTCCGCCCCGTCCGCAGCTGCCGCCGCTCACGCTCAATGCCCAAATGACGGACGCTCAGATCGGCGCGGCGCTCGATCCGTGGCTGGCGGGCCTGCAGCGCGATGGCGTGTTCAACGGCGCGATGCTGGTCGCCCGCAACGGGCAGGAGATCTACGCTCACGCCTATGGTGCACGCAGTGTTTCGGGCACGGCGGCGATCGACGTGGATGATCGCTTTGCTGTCGCTTCGATCGGCAAGGCCTTCACTCATGTCGCCATCGCGCAACTGATCCAGCAGGGCAGGCTGACGCCGGAAACGACGATTGCGGATGTGCTGCCGGACTATCCGAACGCGACATCGCGTAGCGCCACAGTAGCGCAGTTGTTGAACCACCAAGGCGGTGTCGCCGATATCTTCGGCCCGGCTCATCGCGACGCGCCGAAGGACCGCTTCGTCAACAACCATGCGTATTACGAACTCGTCTCAAATCAGCCGCCGACGTTCGCGCCGGGGGCCGGGCAAGAATACTGCAATGGCTGCTACGTCGTGCTGGGCGAGATGATCGAGAAGATCAGCGGGCAATCCTACGAAGCCTACATCGCCGAGCACGTGTTCGCGCCGGCTGGCATGACCCGTAGCGGTTTTCTGCGCCACGATCAGTTGCCTGAAGATGTGGCGCGCTTCACTGGCCGTCCGATGGGTCCGGGAACGCCGCTTCGCGATGTCGCGGAGTTTCACGGCGTCTCCGGCAGCGCGGCCGGCAATGCGTACTCGACGCTGCGCGATATGCTCGCCTTCGACAACGCGCTGCGCGAGCATCGCCTCATCAATCCAGAGCTCACCGCCCAAGTCTTGCGCGGCCAAGCAGCAACCGGCCGCGCCACATCGCGCGTTGGATTTGCCGGTGGCGCGCCAGGCGTGAACACGCTGCTATTCGGCAACGGCGCCTGGACGGTCATAACGCTGACGAATTACCCGCCGCCTGCGGGGGAGACGATCGGCTCTGCAGTGTTTCCCCTGTTGGCGGGGCCGAGGCCGCAATAATATGGCGCTCATGAACGATACCGCACAGCCGCCACGCGTCCTGATCGTCGACGACGATGTCGCCATCCGCGAAGGATTGGTCGAAGTGTTTGCGCGGGCGGGCTTCAATGCTCTGTCCGCAGGCGACGTGCCCGGCATGGAGAAGGTGCTGAATACCAAGGGCGCCGACGTCATCGTGCTCGACGTGATGATGCCCGGCGAAGACGGACTCTCGGCATGCAAGCGCCTCTCCGGCAAGGGCCGGCCCGCGATCATCATGCTGTCGGCTCTGGGCGATGATGCGGATCGTATCGTCGGCCTTGAGATCGGGGCTGACGATTACATGTCGAAGCCGTGCAATCCGCGTGAACTTGTTGCGCGCGCGAAGGCCGTGCTGCGTCGGCGCGACAATGACAATGCCGCGCCTGGCGAGTCAGTGCGCTTCGCCGGTTTCCGCATCGATATCGCGCGCCGCGAGCTGATCGATCCGGACGACGTGGTGATTCCGCTTTCGGCCGGTGAATTCCGATTGCTGCGCGCCTTCGTAGAGCGTCCGCAGCGCGTGCTCTCGCGCGAGCAGCTGCTCGATTATGCCTTCGACAATGACAGCGACGTGTTTGATCGCGCCGTCGATGTCCAAGTCTCGCGTCTGCGCCGCAAGCTCGAGCGTAAGGGCGGCATCGAGATTATCCGTACCGTACGCGGTGAGGGCTATCTCTTTGCGGTGAAGCCGACGGCCTGATGCGCGACCTTCGTGGTCTCCCCATCGCGGCCTATTTGGGCATGCTGACAGCGCTCGCGCTGGGGGCGGCGTTCGTCGCGACGTTGGCGATCGTGATCTTCCTGCCGCCGCGTCCGCCGGACGTGATGCGGACCGATATCGTCGCTGACAATTTCCAGGCCGGCTACGACCACATGATGGCGCTCAACCGCACCATGAATGAGCGCGGCATGGTCTGGGAAATTCGCCAGAACCCGCCGGAAGAGATCGATTCACCTGCGATGTTCGCCACTCAGCGCCAGCTGGCCAGTGCGCTCGATCTCGAAATGGATCAGATACGCATCAAGGCGGCCAATGTCGTGCAAAGCGATGTGTTTGTCTTCCGTGTCCAGGACGTCGAATCTTGGATGGAAGATTCTGAACACGCCGCCGAGGAAGCCGAACAGATGGCGCAGGAGGTGCGTGAAGCGCACCAGCGGGCGACGGAGCGCATTGAAGCTGCGCGCGACCAGATGCGCGAGGCGGAGCACGAGCGAGAAGAGGCGGAGCACGATCTGGAAGCGCAGCGCATTGAGCGGGATGCCGCCCGCGCCGAACGAGAGGCAGAACGCGAAGCGGCTCGCCTCGAGCGAGAAACGGAACGCGCGGAAAGGGATGCTGAACGGCAAGCAGCTGCGGCAGAACGCTTGGCCGAGCGTCAGGCCGCAGCTGCTGCGCGTTTGGCTGAGCGTCTGGACCAGCGCGTACAGGTGGACAACGGACGCGTGATCGTTCGCCGACGCACTGAAAATGGCGAGGTGGAAACAGTCGAGGTGCACCCGCTTCCAAATCAGGCTGAGCTGCAGGGCCTCGACAACCTGCAGGTCGTTGTGCCTACGACGCCGACGGCGCCGGTGGCGCCAACTGCGCCGCCCTCGCACGTTCCTCCTGTCCGCAGCGCGCCAAACGTCAATGCTCGTAGCTCGGCCGCTGCGGCGGCGACGACGCCAACGCCGGCGATCGCGCCGGTCGCGCCAGTGCCGCCAATGTTCGCGCCGGCGCCAGCGGGCGTGGTTCTGATCTCAGGCTTCGAAATCGGCGCGGAACTACCTGACGGCCGCTGGTTGGTGATGCGCCAGGGGCGCAACTGGGCAGAGCTGGGTTGGATCGCGCGCGCGGCGGGGATCATCGGTGGCACGCTGCTGCTGCTCTCGATCATCGCCGTCGTGTTCGCACGCTATCTGACGCGCCCGATCCGCAGCTTCGCGGACGCTGTGCAGGCTGTTGGCGTCAATCCGCAGAGCGAGCCCGTCGTTGAGGAAGGCCCGCGCGAGCTGCGTGGCGCGGCGCGAGCCGTGAACACGATGCAGGCGCGTCTTCGCGCGCTGATCGCGGACCGCACCAAGACGTTGGCCGCCGTGGCGCACGACATGCGGACGCCGTTGATGCGTCTACGCTTGGCGGCGGAGAATGCGCCGGCCGAACAGCGTGAGCGCATGGCCAAGGAGATCGGCGAAGTCGAAGCGCTGGTCGCCAGCTTCATCGCTTTCGCGCGCGACGATCCGGCGGAAGAAGCGCGTGTGCGCCTTGACCTCGCGGCGCTGCTGCAAAGCATTGCCGATGATCACGCTGAGCATAGCCGCAATGTGACGTTCGAAGGCGAAGAGCGCGTGGTCATCACCGGCCAGTCTCTCGGATTGAAACGCCTGTTCGCGAACCTCGTGGAGAACGCGCTGAAATATGGCAACGCCGCACGTATCACGTTGCGTAGTGAAGAGGGCGCGGTCACCGTCGATGTTGAGGACGACGGCCCGGGCATTCCGGCCGATCAGCGCCAGAGCGTGTTCGAACCGTTCGTGCGTTTGAATGAGGAAGGCACGCGCGGAGCGGGTCTTGGCCTGGCCGCCGCGCAATCAATCGCGCGCGCGCATGGTGGCGAGATTGCTATCCTTGATGCGGAAAAAGGCGCGCTGATCCGCGTAACGTTGCCGAACTAGGCTATTCGCTGCCTCTGAAGCGCCCATCGCCTTCTTCGGTGACAAGCACGACGTTCGGATTCTCTGGCGCGGTATCTTCGAACAAGCCGATATCGAGATCGGCTTGCGGCGCTTGCGGCTTCAGTGGCGCTGCGACGCGTTCGGCGAGTTCGATGCGTTCGATCGGCGCAAGTGGTGCGGCGATGCCCGGTGCGTGGATCGGGCGCCAATAGGTGATGGAGATTGCGAACTTGCCTTCGCGCTCAACGATCTCGCCAAGCCCGTTCTTCACCACCTCGCCCCAGCGTTTCATCAGCTGCTTGTGATCGATGTAGAGCTTCGGCAGCACTTCGCTTGCGAGTTCAGCTGGAGCGCCAAGCAGTGCGCGCGCTTCCTCCGGTGTGCGTGCACGGCCGAGCGGTTTCTTCGCGGCGGCCTCGCCCGCGCGCGCGACAGGCGCCGGCGGAGCTGGCCGCCAGTAGCGCATGGTCACGCGCCAGCCGTCACGCCAGATCAGCTCGTAGAGCCCCGTACCGTACAGATCGGGCACAGCTTCTTCCGCTGCTGCGGGTGTCTCGAAGTGATCCGGCAGTTCCTCGACAGCGAGGAACACGGGCCCGCCCGCCAAAGTGGTGGCCTCGTCCTCTGTTCTCACACGCGGCGCGTCGGGTTGGCGCGCCGCGGCGAGGTTCGCCGCAAGGGGGAAAATACTCATATCGTCGGCGCTTGGGCCTTCTCCACGGGCGTCTCCCGACATTGCCTTGTCATCGGGGGCCGCCAAGCTAACGTCTCTTTGTCCTAGAATTTAGGTGGGGAGTTCAAGCGATGTCGCAACGCCGGTGGAGCCTGGCAGCACTTGCGCTTGCGCCGCTTCTGGCGCTGGGCGCGTGCGACCAGCTCGGCGACGTCTGGGAACGTATGACCGGCGGCGCACAGGTGGAGGGCCCGGGCCCGACGCCGCTCGATGATGTCCCACTCGATGCGCGTGCTCTCTCCGGCTCTGTGCAGCCGCAAGCGGAAATGGCGGCGTTGCTGGCGCCGGAGCCCGTGCTAGTTGCGCCCGGGCAGATCCTGGTCGGTGCTCAGGTGGAGCGCGAGCTGGCCGAGACGGCGACCGAGATGGGGCTTGCTTCAAATTTCGTGCGCTCTCTCCGTGCTGAAGGCACGGAGGCGCTCGAGCAGCTGCCGGAGAACATGATCGGCCAAGTGCGCGCGCGCGCCGAGGCGGAAGCTTCGCAAGAGGCCACAGGTGCTGCGCAAGATACGTTGCGCCGTCTCGGTATCAGCGGCGAGATACGTGTGCGGCCGGGTGGCGTGGTTACGGTGGATCTCACGCAGAGCGTGAGCCCGACGGCGTATCGCCGCAACAAGCAGCCCGTTGATCAAACTGCAGCAGATATTCCGGACGCCATTCAATGGAATGCGACGGACCGCTGCCCGCGCATCGTCAGTCAAGCGCAGCTTGAGAGCGACATTGCGCTCGCGACGCGTTGCGCCATCCAACGTCTCGCGCAATCGGGCGACTTTGAATACGTCGAGCCGAACTACATCGCCGATAGCGGCTTCACGCGCCCGCCGCGCCGCGATCAACCGCCCGCGACGACTACGCCGCCGCCAACTACGACGCCGGGGACGACCACGCCGACAACGACAACGTCGCCACCTGCGCGCGTTGGCGGCGCGCCGAACGACCCGCTCTACGCACTGCAATGGAATTATCGCCCAAATGGCACTGGCGACGGTGCGTCGCCGGGTGGCGCGGGCTTTGTCTCATTCTGGGAAGCGCAGCAATTGGGTTCGCGGACGGTGCGTGTCGCGGTGCTCGATACCGGGCTCGATCTTTCACACCCGGACATTCAGGGCGCGGGCAATGTCACGAGCGGGGTTGATCTGATCAACAATCCCGAACGCGGCGGCGATGGCGATGGCGTTGACGCTGATGCGAACGACGCAGGCGATCGCTGCGGCACGACGACGGAGAACTCGTATCACGGCACCCATGTCGCCGGTACGATCGGCGCAGCGGCGACAAACGATCGCGTCGGCGTCGCGGGCGGCGCCTGGGATGTGACAGTGATCCCTGTGCGTGTGCTCGGCCGTTGCGGCGGCGAGCTCGCTGACATCGTTTCGGGAATCCGTTGGGCGGCGGGGATTGCGCCCGCCGTTGGTCCTGGCAACACGCAGATCGTCAACCGCACGCAAGCTGACATCATCAATATGAGCCTGACCATTCAGGCGCCGTGCCCGGCTTCGATGCAGGCGGCCATCGATGCAGCGGTCGCGCGCAATGTGGTTGTCGTGGTCGCCGCGGGCAACAAGGCAAACCAAGCCGCGCTCTACGCGCCTGCCAACTGCAACAACGTCATCGTCGTCGGCGCCAACGATGCTCGCGGCGGGCTCGCATTCTATTCGAACTTCGGTCCGCAAGTGGATATCCTCGCGCCGGGCGGTGATGTGTTCGCGGACAGCGACAATGACGGGCGGCCGGACGGCGTGCTCTCCACGCGCGCGACGACGAGCGGTTGCTACGATCCGCTGAACTCAAACTCGACGCAGCGCTGCTATTACTCCTTCTTGCAAGGCACCTCGATGGCCGCGCCGCATGTGTCGGCGGGGCTCGCGCTGCTGGCAGCTCAGACAGGCTTGCGCGGCCGCCAGCTTGAGGACGCGCTGTTCACGCGGGCGCTCGCGCCTCACCCGGACAATTTCGGTGAAATCGAGTGCGCGCGCTCAAGCAATGCAATCCCGATCTCGACAGGCTCGCCGACATGCGCGCGTCCGAGCGGGCGAGGGCGGCTCGATCTGACTCGGGCGGCGCAGACGCTCGCGCCGGTGACACCGTAGGCGTTTCGGCTTTACCGCTCGCGCGGCGCGGGCCAAGGTCGCGGTCATGGACGTGAACGCAATGCGCACCTGGGGCATCGTCGTGACCGGCGCGCTGATGGCAGGCGCGCTGTTCATTGCGCTGCAACCGGAAACGAACGCTGAGGCACAGCCGCAGCAGGCCGCGCAGATTGCACAATCGCCGGCCAGCGTTTCATCAGTCGGCTTCATCGTGCGGTTCCGCGGTGTCGGCCCCATCGCACGCGCGCAAGCGCAGGCGGCGCGCGGGCAAACTGCGCAGGCGCAGCGTCAAGTGGAACTTCAACTTCGCCGACAGACCGCATTCTCTGGTCTCTGCTTCGATCGCTTCACCGTCGGCGGCGCCGAGATGGTGCTGCGCACATGCGAACCCGTTGCGGCGAGTGAGCGCGCCGCCGTGCAGCAAAGCTGGGGCGCGCGGTTGCGAGGCATGCGCGCGGTTGAGTATGTCGACGTGAACGCGACGGTGACGCAACAACGCGCGCCGGGCTGACGGAGAAGAGCATGGACGCGGGCGCGCCTGTCGGCATTGGCGGATTCGAAGAGCGCGTGATCGCGACAGTCGACGGGCTGGCGCTCTACGCGCGGGACTACGCGCCACTGCTGCCGGTGACTGGCCTGCCGGTGATTTGCCTTCACGGCCTCACGCGCAACTCACGCGACTTCGAAGTGATTGCGCCGCGCATCGCCGCGCTTGGCCGTCGCGTGATCGTGCCGGACGTGCGTGGCCGCGGCCGCAGCGCCAACGATCCCGATCCCGCGCACTACGTGCCAGTTGTGTACGCACAGGACGTGTCCAAGCTGATGGATGATCTTGGCGTGCCGAAGGCCGTTTTCATCGGCACGTCGATGGGCGGGCTGATCACGTTGGTGATCGCGGCGACGGCGCCTGATCGCATAGCGGCATCGGTGCTGAACGACGTTGGCCCGCAGCTCAATCCTGCCGGCCTCTCTCGCATTGCGACCTATGTCGGCAACGTGCAGCCAGTGGACACGTGGGCCGAGGCTGCTGAGCGCGTGCGCGCGACGAATGGCTCGGCGTTTCCGGGCCGCGTTGACGATGAAGCGTTCTGGCTCGCCGCCGCGCGGCGCATGTTCCGCGAGCGCGACGACCAACGCTTGGAACTAGACTACGATCCGCACATCGCGCTGGCGTTTGCAGACTACGATTCAGATGCGCCGCCGGCGGATCTGACGCCGTACTTCACCGCGCTCGCGGCTAAGCCTTTGCTCTCCGTGCGCGGTGGGCTTTCCGACATTCTGACGGAAGAGGGCGTCGCGCGCATGCGCAGCGTCAGCACGAACGTCGAAGCAGTGACCGTCGAAGGCGTCGGCCACGCGCCAATGCTGGATGAGCCCGACGCGTGGGACGCGATCCTGGATTTTCTCGCGAAGGTCGAGTGACGGCTTATGGCGTCGATAGCGCGCGCGTGAGCTGATCCAAGCCCGCCTGCAACTGCCCGCGCCGCGCGTCGCCACAGGTCGCGTCGCATGCGGTGACCGCGCGTTGCAACGCAGTTTGCTGTTCGGTCGCGGTTTCGCGATCACCTAGCTCAAGCGCGACGAGGCCAAGTTGAAGGCGCGCCGGAGCCGGGGCGTTGCTGGCGCGGACGGCGCGTTCGAAGGATGTCTTCGCTTCGCCCTTGTCGCCATTGGCGTTGTAGGCAAGGCCAAGCGCGTAGTTGATCGCCCCGTCGTTCGGCGAGGCGCGCCGTGCGGTGCGCAGCTGGCGGATAGCCTCTGGATAGTTGCGTGCGTTGAATGCAGCAATTCCGGCTTGATAGGCAGCGGTCGGATCCTCGCGCTGTGGCGACGATTGCATGCCCATGCCCATCTGGGCACTCGCAATAGGCATGCCGAGCATGCAGCTAACGAGCACAACACTTACGAACTTTGCCGCTTTCATCGGAGCCTCCGCGCATTCCCTCGGCGCGTATAGGAGGCGGAGCACAGTGAGGGTCTTGGGCGATGTTGCCCGCTTCACGCATCCGTGTTGCGCGCGATCGCACTCGCCGTGATCCAGGCAGCGCCGGTGAGAAGCAGCGCAGTGGAGAGCAAATGCCATTCGAGGCGGTTGCCGACATCTGCAATGATGCGCGGTACATGCACGAGCAGCACAAAGCCGGTGAACATGACCGCCAACAGCGTCGAACCAATACGCGAGAACACACCCGTGACGATGCTCACGCCGCCTGCGATGTGGCCGGCGCCGGTGGACCAAGCCCAGAACACCCGCCACGGAATCCAAGCGGGGATCATCGACGCGGTGAAAGGGATGTAGAGGAAGTGCGCGACGCCGAAGATTGGCGCCATCAAGCCGAAGAATGCTGTGCCGGCATGAAGTGCGCGCTCGCGGAAGGCGGACTCCGATGCGCCGAGCCAGAACAAGGTCCACGCGCTAGCAGCGACAGCGAGAATTTCGGCCGGCGCTAGCCATGCGGCCTCCTCGTTCACGAGCAAACGCGGCGCCTGGAGGACGACACCCCAGAACGTCAGGAATGCCGCGATAAACACGGCCGCGATGCGTGCGAAACGATTCACGATGAGTGCGGCGCCAGCGGCGGTGAGCAGAGCGCCGCTCACGTAGGCGAGGATGGTCCGCGCCGGAACCCAATCCGGCACTGGCTGCCAAGTGATGGCGAAGTCGCCATAGAGCAGACTGATCACGCCCAAACCGGCCGCGCCCAGCCCCAACGCGGTACGTCCAGCGGTTTGGAAGTAGTTCATGCTTGCCCCTCTGCGCGTATCAGCACGAGGGCGTGCATTTCTTTCTTGGGCGATGTTGCGTCAGGCGCGGAGGCGCCATTGCCGCGGTGTGCAGCTGAACGCGTCCCGGAAGCACGAATAGAAGTGCGAGATATCGTTGAAGCCGACATCGAAGGCGATTTGTGCAATAGGCGTCGTTGTCGTGATCAAGCGATCGGCCGCTGTGCGCATGCGTGTGTTGATCAGATACTGGTTCGGACTCTGCCCGACGATAGCGCCGAACATCCGTACAAAGTGAAAGCGGCTCAAGCCCGCGAGATCGGCGAGCGATTGCAATGAGCAGGGCTGATCGAAATTCGCTTCGATGTGCCGGACGGCATCCTGCACGCGGCGGCGATCACGCGGGCTGATGCGTTCGGGCGCACGTGGTGGTTCGGCCGTTAGCGCCGCGTGCGCGAGCGGGTAGAGGATATCTTCGCCCCCTTTGGAGAGTGCGCGCATCAGGCCGAACATGCGCGTTGCTGTTTGGCCTGGCGGGAGCGCAATGGCGCCGAAGCGCGGCGCGACGCCAGCTTCGTTCGCCACTTCATCTATCAATGCAGGTGTGAAGCTCACGACAAGCCGGCGATTGCCCAGCGTATCGACATGGCGAACGCTGAACGGCTCGCCGGCATTGCCGAGAATGATCGCGCCAGGCGCAGCCAGCACGTGCGCATCTTCGCTCTCGTACTCAAACCAGCCGGAGGTGACGAAGCCGATCGATGCTTCCTGATAGACCCAGTTCGCGGCTGGGCCTGTCGGATCAGCGGCGCATCCATCTTCACTGAGACCGGCGCGGCGGCTCGGGCCCCAGGCTGTAGCGGTAGTTTCGGCGAGCGTCATGACGACGGAAAATGCGCCTCAAGGCCCAACGCGGCAAGGCCAGGCACGTGCGGCGCGCATCACGACCACGTTAGAGCGCGCGCTGAAACAGTTCGCGATACTTGTCGCCATCGAACGGCACCGCGTTGCTCAGCGTGGCAAGATCTGTGACCGCATAATCGATGGCGCCTTCGCCGTGTTCTGTCTTCACGCCCATAGCGCCAAGGCGTGGCGGCAGGCCGATGCGTGCGTTCAGATCGGCGATGTACTGCACCAGGTCGGCGTTCGGCGCGAGGCCGAGAGCGCGGCGCAGGCGCGCGAACTTCTCTTCTGCGGCGTTACCGATCATCGCCAGCGAGTGAGGGAGGATGACGGCGTTCAGCGTACCGTGGTGCAGCTTGAGTTCGTGAATGCGGCCGAGCGCATGGCTCAAACCGTGCACGGCGCCGAGACCCTTTGCGAACGCCAGCGCGCCTTCGAACGAACCCATCATCATGTGCCAACGCGCATCGCGATTGGCGCCGTCCTTCACGGCGACTTCTAGCCACTTGGCGATGCGCTCGGTCCCATCGATGCCGATCGCTTCAGCGGGCGGATGCACGACAGGCGTCAGCACCGCTTCGATGCAGTGCGTCATCGCGTCCATGCCGGTGGCGGCGGTGAGCGCGGGCGGCAGGCCAAGCGTAAGTTCGGGATCGCAGACGGCCGCGGTGGGAACGAGATGCGCGGAAACGAACGTCTCTTTCATACCGTTGTCGAGAATGACGACGGCGCCCGGGGACACTTCGCTGCCTGTACCCGCCGTTGTCGGCACTGCGACGAGTGGTGGAATCTTGGTGATGAATTTCATGCCGCGCTTCGAGCCGCCCAAGCGTTCGAACGGACCTTCGTGTGTCACCATGAGACCCATCGCCTTGGCGAGATCCATCGATGAGCCGCCGCCGAAGGCGACGATGCCGTCCGCGCCGGAAGCACGGTACGACTCAGCCGCCGCTCGCGATGCGCTCTCCGTTGGATTAGCGGGCGTGTCGGTGAAGACACCGGCGGGTGCGTCGCCAAGCGCGGCGAGCAGGCGATCCAACAATCCGTTCGCCTTCAAGCCCGGGTCAGTGACGACGAACGGCCGGCTCACGCCATTGGCCTTCAGAACCTTCGGCACTTGCGCCAATGCGCCGAAATCGAACGTGCACTGGGTAAGGTAGTTCATCTGGGCCATTGGTCGCTCCGTCGCGCGCTTGTCTCATAGCCGGAACGGAACCGCCACCGGCATTGGACATCGGCGACGCTGTGGCTAGTCTCCGCCGCCATGACTGAAACGGTTCTCGAAATTTCCAATCTCGCCGTCACGTTCGACACGCCTGACGGCGACGTCGAGGCGGTCAAAGGCGTTTCGCTTTCCATCGCCAAGGGCGAATGCCTGGGCATCGTAGGGGAAAGCGGTTCGGGCAAGAGCCAGACCTTTCTCGCGGCGTTCGGACTGACGGCCGACAACGCGCGCGTTTCCGGCTCGGTGAAGTTTCAGGGGCGCGATGTGCTGGGTTTGCCGCGGCGCGAGCTCGATACGTTCCGTGGCCGCCACGTCGCGTTCGTGTTTCAGGATCCGCTGACGGCGCTCACGCCGCATCTCACTGTCGAGACGCAGATGAGCGAAGTGCTGGAGCATCACTTCAAGATCAAGGGCGCCGCGGCACGCGAGCGCGCGATCGAGTGGCTTGAGCGCGTGCGCATTCCAGAAGCATCGCGGCGGCTCTCGCAATATCCGCACGAGCTTTCCGGCGGGATGCGTCAGCGCGTGATGATCGGCATGGCCATGATGGCGGAGCCGGCATTGCTGGTGGCCGACGAACCAACGACCGCGCTCGACGCCACGGTGCAAGCGCAAGTGCTCGACCTCATCGAGGATCTGCGCAAGGACACGGACGCTGCCGTCGCGCTGATTACGCACGACATGGGCGTGATTGCGCGCATGGCGCAGCGTGTTGCGGTGATGCGGCGTGGTGAAGTGGTGGAGACCGGAACAGTCGACGAGATCTATTCGTCGCCCAAGGCCGACTACACCAAGATGCTGCTGAAGGCCGTGCCGCGCATTGATGGCGAGCGCTACGTGCCGTTGGCCGAGCCGTCTTCCGCGCCGCCGATCCTGAAGGTCGATGACGTGCGGGTGACGTTCCCCGTGAAGGTCGAGAAAAACGCACTGTTCGGCGGCGCCAAGCCGCTGCGCGCAGTCGATGGCGTGAGCTTCCAGCTGCGCGCTGCGGAGACGTTGGGCATCGTCGGCGAAAGCGGCTGCGGCAAGTCCACGCTGGCGCGCGCCGTGGTGCAACTGTTGCCGCGCAACGCGGGCGAGGTGACCTTCCTCGGCCGAAACCTGCTGCCGAGTGAACGCGAAGCAATTCGCAAGTCGCGTCAGGATTTGCAGATTGTCTTCCAGGATCCTCTCGCAAGCCTCGATCCGCGTATGACTCTCGGCGCCTCGATCGCAGAGCCGCTGCTCGCCTTCGAGCCGCTGCTGACGCGCGACCAGCGCGAGGAGCGGGTGAAGGAGATGATGCGCCAAGTCGGGCTCGATCCCGATCTAATCAATCGCTATCCCCATGAGCTTTCAGGTGGCCAGAACCAACGTGTCGGCGTGGCGCGGGCGATGATCCTCAAGCCGAAGCTTGTCGTGTGCGATGAAGCTGTCTCGGCGCTCGACGTTTCTATCCAAGCGCAAATCTTGAAGCTGCTGGCTGATCTGCAGCGCGAATTCCAAACCAGCTTCCTGTTCATCAGTCACGACTTGGCGGTGGTGCGCGAGATTTCGCACAATGTGCTGGTTCTCTATCTCGGGCGCGCTGTGGAATACGGGCCGGCGGAGGTGATCCTCCGCGATCCACGGCATCCCTACACCAAAGCGCTGCTCGCGGCGGCGCCGACGCCCGATCCGGATATCGCGCGCAACAAGCCGCGTGTGCGTTTGGTGGGCGATCTGCCCAGCCCGCTCGACACGCGGGCGCCGCTGCGTTTCCTCAAGTCACGCATCATCGACGATCCCGACGCCGTGCAATACCGGCCGCAGTGGATAGAAGTGTCGCCTGGGCATTTCGTGGCGGAGCACGATCCACCAGAAAGCGTGATCGCGGCCGCCTAGTTCCGGCGAGAACAAGCACAATTGATCGCACGGTCGGCGATCCCCGCGCTAATGATCCCGGACATAACCGATCGGGGAGGTGATGCGGGCGGTTCTTCTAGCGGCGTGCTTGGCGGCATTTGGTGTTGCGGCTTCTGCGCAGGCGCCGCAGCACGTTGAACGCGGCGCGTTGCGCTTTGAGAACATCCCTCAGACGCCGCCGCAAGTGCGCGAACGGCTACGTCGATATGTCGACGTGAGCAGCGCTGCGTTCGCGGACTGGATGCCCGATGGCGGCATACTGATCTACGCGCGCGAAGGCGAGACGAGGCAGCTCTATCGCGTCGATCGCCCGCTTGCTCCGCCTGCGCAGCTTACGTCTTACGACGAGCGCGTTGTCAAAGCGGCGGTGATGCCCGGTGGCGAGAGCATCCTGCTCACGCGCGATGCCGGTGGAGATGAGCGTTTCGCAGGATATCGCCTCGATCTGCGCACTGGTCAGACTGAACGCGTCACAGAGTCCGGCACATCGAACGAGGGCTTTATCTTCAGTGACGACGGCGAGCGCATCGCTTGGGCCTATGCGCAAGCGGAAGAGGCTGGCAGCGCCGATGTCTTCGTCGGTAATGGCGATGCTGAGCGCATGCGGCGCGAGGCGCTCGAAGGCGACGCTGCCGTGTCGCCGCTAGATTTCGCGGCGGATCGCTCGAAGGTGCTGCTGCACCGATATGTGTCAGCGAGCGAGAGTCAGCTTTTCGTGCTCGATCTGAGCAGCGGCGTGTTCACGCGCATCACGCCTGACGTGGATGCCGCTTACATCGGTGGTGAGTTTACGCCGGATGGACGAGCAATCGTCACCGTCTCTGACGAGGGCTCGCAGTTTCGTCGCCTTGTGCGGATTGATCTCGCCACGGGCGCGCGCCAAGCGTTGACGCCCAATCTGAACTGGGATGTCGAGAGCTTCGATCTCGCGGACAATGGCCGCACCATAGCCTACGTGGTCAACGAAGCGGGTTCATCGTCGCTTCGGCTGATGAACCTGCGCTCAATGCTACCGCTTCCGTCGCCGCGCCTACCGCCCGCGGTGGTTACAGGTCTCCAGTTTGATGCCGCGAGCGAACGGCTTGCTTTCACGCTGAACGGTTCGACGTCGCCCGGAGACGTTTACAGTTGGCACGTGCGCTCGCGCCGGTTGACGCGATGGACGCGCAATGACGATTCTGGCGCGAGGTTCGTCGAACCAGATTCGATCCGATGGCGCTCGTTCGACCAGCGCGAGATCAGCGGCTTCATGTTCCGTCCGCGTACCGCCGCGGGACCTCACCCTGTCGTCATAGCGATGCACGGCGGCCCAGAAAGCCAGTATCGCCCGACGTTTTCGTCAACCTTTCAGTATTGGGTCAACGAACTCGGCGTCGCTGTCATCGCACCGAATGTCCGTGGTTCGTCTGGATACGGGCGAGACTTTCTGGCGCTCGATGATGGCGCGCGGCGAGAGGATGCAGTGCGCGACATTGGCGCTTTGCTGGATTGGATCAAGAGGCAGTCGGATCTGGATAGCGAGCGCGTTATCGTCTACGGTGCCTCCTACGGCGGCTACATGTCGTTGGCGGCGATGACGCACTACAATGACCGCCTAGCGGGCGCAGTTGATATCGCCGGCATTTCCAACTTCGTTTCTTACCTGGAGAGTCCTTACGGCCATCGCCGCGATCTGAGGCGCGCCGAGTATGGGGATGAACGAGATCCACCAATGCGCGAAGTGTTCGAACGTATCTCACCGTTGAGCGCTCTTGCCCGCGTGGACCGGCCAATCCTTGTTATTCACGGAGCGAACGACCCGCGGGTGCCGGTCTCGGAGGCGGAGCAGGTGGTGGCGGCTGTGCGCGCCAATGGTGGAGAAGCTTGGTATCTGCGCGCCGCCAATGAAGGCCACGGCTTCACGCGGCGCGAAAACCAACAAGCTCAACGGGAAGCGGAGACGCTGTTCTTTCAGCGCGTGCTGCGTCTGCAGTAGTTAGTTGCGCAACAATGTCCCGATTTTGATTCTGTAGAATCAGCGCGCGCCTTAACTACGCATGCAGTGCGCGCATAAGGTCGAGTCTGCGCATTGCTTTGCCTGGGAGTTCCGCTAGGCGCGCTTGCGGGAGGCGCTCCATTTGGCCGCGCACCGCGTGTTCCACGCGGCGAACCGCGGCCGACCACGACGAACCAGCAACGACGCCGCGCTCGAGCATGCGCTGACCAGTCGATAGCTGGCGCTTGTATTGATAGTCGCCGGGCCCGAAGTCGATTTCGGCGATGCCGTTGTCGCCAGCCCAGCCAGCGATCCAGCGCGCGAGCTGCACGCCCGGCGAATAGGAATCGTGGGCGCTGTCATGCGCGACGATCCAGAAGTGCAGCACGCGCGGGCTGCGCAAGCAGAAGGCGCCCGCGGCGAGCTGGCCTTTGACAGAAAGCGTAAACAGTGCGCCACCGAACTGGATGTCTTTGGTTTCGAAGCACGCGTTAAGCGCCTGCGAAATCCACGGCGCCGCCCAGATTTCGGGCTGGCCCGTGCGCTTTAGCTGAGCGTTCTTCCAAGCGAGCAGTGTTTCGAAGTCGCCACGTTCGGACGACTGCGCGCGGAATACGAGTTCGCCATGCTCGCGTTCGAGCTTGCGGCGCTTCTTGTCGGTTTGTCGGACGAATTCGCTGCGGCGTTGTTTCAGTGCGGCTTCGTAGAGGTCGCGCCCGCCGGCGACGTCGACGATCCACGAGCCTTCGCGGCCAGCGACTGCGCCCTTAAGCAGATTTTGGCCCGCGGGCGCGTGCGTGATGTCGATGCGGCCGACGCGCAACGCGCGGCAGAGGTCGGCGCGGTTAACGGGAAGGCCTGGTAGGCCAACGACGCCCTGATAATCCGAGATTGGCGCGCCTAGGCCCATGGCGGCAAAACGGGAGAGGCGTTGCGCGCCAAAGAATCCTCCGCCGTCCTGGATCACGCAGACACGGGCGTCATCGCGCGTTTCACCAATCAGTTTGGCCCAATCCGGTGTGAGATATGGGCTTCGCAGCGCCGGATCGTTGAGTTGGTGCGCGCGCCACAGGGCGGCGTCGGACTCGCTCAGTTCACGCGGATGTATCGTTTCGAGACGCACGAATTGTCCTCACGCTGTTCGCGCGTGAGGCGTCGCAAGGGCCGGGCCTCAGTGCAGGGTTTTGGGAGGTCGTGAGCTGGCGGCGCCGACCCGCGTGCCAGTCCGACCCTCGATGAAGGCGGGGGCTTGCGAGCCGAACGAGGCGGCGCTGACGGCGATGTAAATAAACGGTCCGCCGCGTTGGGAGCGGAAATTCGAGTCTACGCCGACCAAATCGAAGCCGTTGCCGTTGTGGATGAGGAAGCCTGAGCCGGAGTCGCCGCGCGTAGTGTCGCACTCGTGCGCGAACGTGTTGTCGGCGTTCATCGTCACCATGCGGCAGCGGAGATTCCCGGAGAGATGGCCGCCGGTGTCCCAGGAATAGCCCGCCTGCATCAGCTCGGTGTTCAGCGGGCGGCCGGGGCCGGTGATGCTGCGAACATTTGCGTAACCATAGGTATCACCGAGCGGTTGGTCGATACGCAGCAGCGCCCAGTCGAGGCCATCGATTTCATCCGTCGTGCTGAAGCGGCGGTAGTTGTAGTTCGCGTCGATCAGATACGCCGTCACGCGAGCCTCACGCGCGCCATCGGCGCTCGCGAACCGCGCCGCGGCGTTAACGCCGTTCTCGCTCGTGATGCAGTGCGCGGCGGTAGCGATCACGTCGCGCGCAACCAACGTGGCGGAACACGTCCCGCCACTGTCGATGTGCAGTGTACCCATGTAGCGCCAGGGCGCTTCGTTCACGGGTACGAGGACGCGGTCGTCATTGCCGAAGAAGTGGTCGTTGATCGCCATGGGGCGTTGGCGGCCGTGGCAATCGGAACGATCGGTGCGCGGCTCACAGCCGCGCCCGCGACCGGGCTCTTCGCAGACGCCATTGAAGGCTGTCGCGCATGAATCTGTTTGGTTGCGCATCCAGGCGATGTCACCGCAATCGGTGCGGTCCGTGCCTTGCACGCATGCGCCGGTGCCGAAGTTTGGCTCGTCGCACTCGCCATCGCGCGCCCAGCGGCAGGAATCGTCCTCGCGGTTTTCCATGATGCGGATGCAATCGGAGCGGTCTGTGCCAGCTGTGCACGCGCCCGTGCCGACGCCGGGTTCGTCGCACTCATTGTCGTTGGCCCAGCGGCACGTATCGTTGCCGCCTGCGCGCGGCGGCTTACCGGCTTGCCGCTGGTGAGGCCCGACGGCGACATTTGCGAAACTGATGGAAGTCGCGCCGTTCAGTTCTGCGAACGCATAGGATGGGCGCGTCTTCGATCCAACGTCCGCCGCAACGCTTGCTACAACGCACGCCGCAACCACTACTATTGCCGCCAAAACGCGCATCAATCTCTCCCACCCGTCGGAATCGAGCCTAGACTGCGCCGCCAATAGGGGAAAGCGGCGCCGCCATGTCTTGATCTCGCAGGCCGCCTCTGAAACAAGCGCGGCATGACGCGACCCGTCCTTTATATCGGCAACAAAAACTATTCCTCCTGGTCAATGCGGCCTTGGCTGGCGCTGAAATGGGGCGGCATCGCGTTCGATGAAAAATTGATCCGCCTTGGCGGCGAGGGTTATGGACGCTCGCAGATCAAGGAGGTGCGCGAAGTATCGCCGAGTGGGCGCGTGCCGGCGCTGCATGTTGGTGATGCGGTGATATACGAGAGCTTGGCGATTTGCGAATGGGCAGCAGAGCAAGCGCCATCGCTTTGGCCAGCGGACACATTGGCGCGTGCTGAAGCGCGTGCGGCGTCGAGCGAGATGCACGCAGGGTTTTTTGCGTTGCGCGAGGCGATGTCGTGCAACATCCGCCGACGGCTCGATGCAGAGCCCGAATGGCGCGGCAATGTGCGTGCGGACTTGGAGCAATTGTTCGATCTATGGCGCCGTTCGCTGACCAAGCACGGCGGGCCGTTCCTGTTTGGTCAGATTTCCATCGCGGATGCGATGTATGCGCCCGTGTGCACGCGGCTGCGGACGTACAAGGTGACGGTCCCCGATTTCGCGCAGCGTTATTGCGACACGATTTTTGCCGATGCGGCGTTCCGGGAATGGGAGCGTGCAGGTGAGGCTGAAGACTTCTCTATTGATCAAACGGAAGCGCTTTACAGATGATGAGATTTATCTTCGCGGCTGCAGTTCTGGTTCTGGCCGCGTGCGGCAATACTGATGGCGTGATGGACGAGATCGATCGCGCCGAGCAACAGCAGGCGGCGGTGAGCCGCGCTGTGACCGAGGACGCGCAAACGCTACCGTCTGGACTTGTGCTGCAATTCACGCAGCGGGCCACCAACGAGAGTGCGCCACAGCCGACGATCAATGCGATGGCGCGGGTGCACTATCAGGGCACGTTTGTGGATGGCGGGGAGGAGTTTGACTCATCCTTTGGCGGCGAGCCTGTTGAGTTTCCGCTCGCGCGTGTCGTGCCAGGCTTCGCTGAGGCGATCACCCACATGCGCCCAGGCGACGAAGTCATTGCGACGTTCCCCGGTTCGCTTGGATATGGCCCCGAAGGCCGTGGCCCGATTCCGCCGAATGCGGCGCTGCGCTTCCGCATCCAGCTCATCGGGTTCCAAGAGCCGGGCGGCCCGTGGGTGACAGCGACGGCGCCGTGAGCGACATCGGCGCGACGCTCGAAATTCTGACGCGGCTGATCGCGTTCGATACGACATCGCGCAATTCCAACCTGGAGCTGATCGCGTGGGTGGAGGATTTCCTCCGCCAGCGCGGCATTGCCTCGCGGCGTGTCGCCAATGCTGATGGCACCAAGGCCAATCTCTACGCCACGATCGGGCCGGATGTTTCGGGCGGCGTTGTGCTGTCCGGGCACACGGACGTCGTGCCTGTCGACGACCAGCCGTGGTCGAGCGATCCGTGGGTGCTGACGGAGCGGGAGGGCAAGCTCTACGCGCGTGGCACGGCGGATATGAAAAGCTTCATCGCGCTGGCGCTGGCGCACGTCGATGCGGCGCGGGCGGCGGCGTTGAAGCGGCCGATGGTATTGGCGTTTTCGTACGATGAGGAGATCGGCTGCCTCGGCGCACCGTCAATGATTGCCGAGATCGCGACGCAGGCAAACAAGCCGGCGGCGGTGATCGTTGGCGAGCCGACGGGCATGAAGGTGGTGTCCGCACACAAGGGTGTGCGTTCGTTCATTGTCGAAGTCGTTGGGCGCGAGGCGCATTCGAGCCTGCCAGATCAGGGCGTCTCCGCGGTGATGGAGGCGGTGAAGCTGATGTCGCTTGTGTCGGACATGGGCGTTGAAGCACGCACGGCGACGCATCCGCATTTCAATCCGCCGGGCCCGACGATGACGATCGGCAAGGTCGAGGGCGGCACGGCGGGGAATATTCTGGCGCGGCGCTGCTCGTTCATCTGGGATTGCCGTTGCCCTGAAGCGGCGCAAGGCGATGCGATCGAAGCGCGCTTCCGTGCGGCAGCCGAGCAGCTCGATGCGGAGATCAAGGCGCGTGCGCCGGAAGGTGGCGTACACATCACGCGGCGCACAAACACGCCAGGTTTGGCGATCGAGCGCGATAGCGCGGCGGAGTCGCTGGCGCGTGCACTGACGGGTGACAACGAGACGCGCGCAGTGGCGTACGCGGCGGAGGCGGGGTTGTTTCAGCGCGCGGGCATTCCCGCCATCATTTGCGGGCCGGGCTCGATCGAACAGGCGCACCAGCCGGATGAATGGATTGAGCGCTCGCAGATTGAAGAAGGCGCACAGTTCATGCAGCGCCTGATTGCGCGGCTCGCGAGCTAGCGCCGCACGCGCGTGATGCGCTGCAGGTTCGCTTTCATTTTCATCCTCCAAGCGGAGGGAGGAACGCGCTTCAGCGTCCGGAAAGCAAGGAAGGGAAGAAGTCGGACAATCGTCCGCGCGTTCCCGTGAATGATTTCACACCAGCTCTCGTAGGGAGGAGATTCTTTGGCTCCGACTACGAGGCGCCCGCGGCGAGCAGGGAGTCCGTCTCTCCTGGACCTGCCGGTTTCACGATCCCCGACAGCGCATCTCTCGCTTCACTCACATTCCGCTTCGTCTTCTGGGTCGGAATTCCAAGAGACCCCTCCGTGATGCGGAACGGGAGGAGTATCGCACGATGTGAAACCGGTCGGATTGATTTTGTTCTTCACGTTGATGCGCAAGGCAAAGTGCGCCGATCGCTGTGGGATAGAGCGCTTGCCTATCCACCATTCGTCATCCCGGATCGCGCTGCGCGTCCGGGATGACGGGCTTACAGAGCGGTTAGCGCGGCTTGTTTCGCGGCTTCGCCCGAGTACGCCACGAAGCCGTGGATCAGGAAATCGCCGTTCTTGCCGCCGTATCGGAGGGGTGAGCCGTCCAGCAGCATCACGCCGCCGCCGGCGGCTTTGAGAATGGCGTGAGCGGCGGCCGCGTCCCATTCGCTGATGTCGCCGAAGCGTGGATAGAGATCGGCGGCGCCTTCGGCGACGCGGCAGAATTTAATCGATGAGCTCGCGTGCGTGGTGGCGCCGTCGAGCGCCTTGATAAAAGCGCCGGTGCGCTCATTGCGGCCGGAGAAATCGGAGGCGACGATGCGTGGTTGGAGCGGCAGAGTTGCGCTCACGTGGATCGGCGTCAGCGGCGCGAGCAATTGCGCTGTCTGCGGATGACATTTGCCCGCGAGCGCCTTGCCGGGTTCGCCGGCGTAGAGTTCGCCGGTGGCGGGCGCGTAGACGACGCCCATCGTCGGCGCGCCGTCTTCGACGAACGCGATGTTCACTGTGAATTCGTCGCCGCCTTTGGCGAAGCCGCGCGTGCCGTCGAGCGGATCGACGCAAAAGAACTTGCCGCTGCAATCGGCGATGCGGCCTGCGGCGACGGCTTCTTCGCCGAGCATCGGTATGCCAGGCGCCAGTTGTGCGAGGCCCGCTTCGATGATGCCTTCGGCGCGTTGGTCTGCGATCGTGACGAGTGAGCCGTCGTCTTTTGTCTGCGCGTCAAAGCCAGCGGCGCGCACCGCCATAATCTCTCGGCCTGCGGCGAGGGCGAGTGCGATCAGATCGTCGAGCGTTGGCATCTTAGGCGGATGAAGCACGGCGCCTGTGTTTCAGTCCAGCGTCTCAGGTGTGTTGTCTTTGAGTTCTGATAGCCACGTTGCCGCACTGGCGTCGCTCGGCATGCGCCAATCGCCGCGCGGCGAGAGCGCGCCGCCGGAGACGATCTTCGGGCCATTCGGCACGGCGCTGCGTTTGTATTGGTTGGCGAAGAAGCGCTTGATGAAGACTTCGAGCCACTTCTTCAGTGTCGCGTAATCGTATTTCTCGCGCCATGCGCTCCAGGCGAGGAAGAGTATCTTGCTTGGCTTCAGCCCGTAGCGCGTGAGCCAGAAGAGATTGAAGTCCTGCAGCTCGTAGGGGCCAACGACGGCTTGCGTGCTTTGCGGCGCGTCGCCCGGAATGAGTTCGGGGCTGATTTCGCCTTCGAGAACTTTCACCAGCGTTTGCGACGTCTTCCCGTCGAAGAGCTTCGAGTCCGCGACCCAGCGGATCAGATACTGGATCAACGTCTTCGGCGCGCCGCCATTGACGTTGTAATGGCTCATGTGATCGCCGACGCCGTACGTGCACCAGCCGAGCGCAAGTTCGGAGAGATCGCCGGTGCCGACGACGAAGCCGCCTTCCTTGTTGGCAAGGCGAAAGAGGTAGTCAGTCCTGAGGCCCGCTTGCACGTTCTCGTAAGCGACATCGTAGACCGGCTCGCCGCGTGCGGCGGGGTGATCAAGGTCCTCGAGCATGCGCTGGGCGAGCGGTTCAATGGAGACTTCGCGCGCATCGATGCCGAGTGCGTTCATCAGCGCCCAGGCGTTGGCCTTGGTCGCGTCGCTGGTGGCGAAGCCCGGCATGGTAACGCCGATGATGTTCTTGCGCGGCAGGCCCATGAGGTCGAAAGCGCGGGCGATAACGATCAGCGCATGTGTTGAGTCGATGCCGCCGGAGACGCCGATGACGACCCGCTTGGTGTTCGTGGACTCGATGCGCTTGGCGAGGCCGGAGACCTGGATGTTGTACGCCTCGAAGCAATCGCGGTCGCGCTTGCTGAGATCGTCGGGGACGAAGGGGAGGCGATCGATTTTGCGCTTGAGCGGCAGTTCTTCGTTCGGTGCGCCGAGATCGAAGCTGATGTGGCGCCAGGTGCTCAGCTCATGTTTCACGCGCGCTTGGGCGTCGTGGAAAGTGCCCGTGCGGCGGCGCTCCTGCGCGATCCGCGCGACGTCAATGTCCGTCGTGACGAGTCTGGGCTCGCGGGCGAAGCGCTCGCCTTCCGCAAGTTTCTCGCCCATCTCGTAGGCGATGACCTGGCCATCCCAAGCCACGTCGGTGGTGCTTTCACCGTGACCCGCGGCGGCGAACACATAAGCGGCGACAGCGCGGCGCGATTGGCTGTCGCACAGCACTGCGCGGTCTTCCGCTTTGCCGATGACGATGTTCGAGGCGGAGAGATTGAGCAGAATGTTTGCGCCAGCGAGCGCGCCCGTCGTCGATGGTGGCTGCGGCGCCCAGAAGTCTTCGCAGATCTCGACGTGGAAGCTGAAGTCGGGGCTATCGGTCGCCGTGAACACAACCTTGGCGCCGAAATCGACCCAATCGCCGGCGATAGAGATGAGGTCGTCTTCGGTGTCACTGGCGACGCTGAAATATCGCTTCTCGTAGAACTCGCGATAATTCGGCAGGAAGCTCTTTGGCACGACACCGAGAACGGCGCCGCGATGGATTATGACGGCGCAGTTGAAGACCGACGTGCGCGAACGCAGCGGCGCACCGAGTACAAGAACGGGGAAGAACTCTTCGCTGGCCTTTACGAGCTTCGCAATGGCGGCTTCGACGGCATCGAGCAGGGGCTCTTGCAGCAGCAGATCGTCAATGGCGTAGCCGGAGAGTGAGAGTTCCGGCGTCAAAAGCAGCGCGGCGCGCTGAGTGTCCGCCTCGCGCCAGAACTTGAGGATGGCGTTCGCGTTCGCGGCGGGATCGGCTGGCGCGACCACGGGCGCGCAGGCGGCGACACGGACGAAACCGTGTTCATAGAGATTGTTGAAGCGTTTGGAGTTCGGTTGATCGGCCGAGACGGCGTCGTCACCCAACTCAAGCAGCGAAATGTCGACGGACAGCGCCTGCGCCACTTTCCGGGTGTCTGAGCGGCTCGGCTCCGTCCGGCCGGACTCCCAGCTCGAGACGGTTGTTTGGCCAACCCCGACCTGCTCGCCCAGCCAAGCCTGGGATCGCCCGGCCTTCTCTCTAAACCGCCGAATATTCTCGCCGATGGTCATCTTGTGTCCGCCTAGCACATTTTGTGATTAGATCTAGCACATTATGCTCAAGAAGACCATAAGGTCATTCGCGGTCCGGCGTGTCGATCTCGATGCGGTCGTCGTAGCCCTTGCGGGCCGAATAGAAGACGAGCGCCATTAGTCCCCCGCCGACAGCGAGCGAGAGGAAGGTGCCGAGACCCAGCGCGATCCAGCCGTGATGCTCATAGCGGACGCGTCCCAATCGGTCAGCACGCCGAACATCACAATCGCCAGCATGCCGCCAAGCGACACGGTCAGCAGGAAGACCTTCATGCTCCGAATGTGCGCCTCGTAACGGGGCGTTTCCAGCGCGCCTAAGCGTCGCGCATGGCGATCGCGCGAGCCAGTGTCGCGGCGAGCGCGTCTGGGTCGTACGGCTTGCGCACGACTGGCACGTGGCGAAGGCTGTTCGGGATAATGGTGCGATCGCCGTAGCCGGTCGCGAAGATGAACGGGATTTTCCGGCGCTCCAGTTCTTCGGCAACGGGGAATGAGTTGCCGGCGCCGAGATTGACATCGAGCACGGCGATGTCCGGTTCGGTCGCGACCAAGATGCGCAGCGCTTCGGCTGCTGTCGCGGCGGTGTCGACGCCGCCGACGCCGCAGGTTTCCAGCATCGTTTCCGCGTCGAGCGCGATGACGAGCTGATCCTCAAGCAGAAGCACCTTCAGCCCGCTCAGTGGAGGATAGTCCTCGTTTGGTGAGCTGGTCTGCGGCACGTGCTTCTCTCCGCGCAGCTCCGAGATGAAATGCGACGGCAGTTTGAAGCGCGCGACGACGCCAGCGGATTCGTAAGTCACGTCCGCTTCGCCGCCGAGATCGAACGGGACGGAGCGGGTGAGCAGCACCGAACCGAAGCCTTTGCGTGTTGGCGCAGTCGTTGGCGGGCCGCCGCGTTCCTGCCAGTGAATTTCGCAGGTGCTGTCTTCGTCGAGGCGCCAGTTGACTTTGAGTTCCCCGGTGGGGCGCGACAGCGCGCCGTACTTGGCGGCGTTGGTGGCGAGTTCGTGCAACACGAGGGCGAGCACGGAATAGGCGCGCGCGTCGAGACCGATGTCTGGTCCGTCCAATGAAATCGTCGCGGCTTCGCGATAGGGGCGCAGTTCGGATTCGAGCAGATCGCGCAGCGCGCCGCCGCCGTCGTTGCGCACGACCTGATCGTGCGCCTGCGCTAGAGCCATGATGCGACCCTTCAGCGAGCCGACGTAGTCTGCGAGATCGCGAGCTGGATCGACGGGCTGCGAGACGACGGACTTGATCAGCGCCAGGATGTTCTTGACGCGGTGATTGAGTTCTTCGTTGAGCACCTTCTGGCGGAGATCGGCCGTTTGGCGCTCCGTCTCCAGAATCTCTGAATGGCGCAGGATGACTTCGAGCAGCGCCGTGCGTGCCGCTTCGGCCATCTCGCGGTCATCGTCGGTCCATGGCGTGGACTGGCGTTCGACGGTTTCCTTCCAGATCGCGAAGCTCTTGCGCGGCGTCAGGCGATCGCCGAGCGGGCCGACTTCGTACTTCTTGTTGGGATCGCCGGCCCAATCGACGGTGTGCACCACTTCCTCGCGGAAGAAGACGAGATAGTCGCGCGGTAGCTGCGAGAGCGGCACGGCGATTACGCCTGAGACTTTGTCGGCGTACTCACTGGCGGCGGGAAGGTGAGCGCTGAGTTCGTGGGTTGCCCAAACTCGGCCGCCGGTGACAGTGCTGAGGAAGCGCATCAACGGCGGGGCGGCTTTCGCGGGAATAGTCGTGCCGCTTGTGGTCCAGACGCCGTTGAGCCAAAGGCCGACGCCATCACAGGGCATGAGCGCGGTGAGGTCTGCGAGCTTGTTTTGCAGGAAGCCGACGATGTCGCCTTGGTAGGGGGCGTCTCGCATCAGGCGGTCCAGTCCGCGACGGGCGCGGGCGGCTGAGTCGAGGCGCCATTTGCGGCTCATCGCTTCGATCTGCAGCGAGAAGAATTCACCGAACATTTCGGCGGCGACGCGTTGCGGCAAAGTCAGCACACGTGGGCCGTAGTGGTGGCAGGCGATGAGGCCCCAGAGCGCGCCATCGACGACGATAGAGATAGACATGGAAGCGCCGACACCCATGTTGCGCAGATATTCGCAATGGATCGGCGAGACGCTGCGCAAGTGCGCGTAGGACATGTCGAGGGCTTCGCCGGAGGCGTCGATCACGGGCTCGATCGGCACGCGCACGCAATTGGCGTCGGAGATCACGCGAAGGCGGTTTTGCAAGTAGAGTTTGCGGGCCTGTTGCGGGATGTCAGAGGCCGGGAAGTAGGTGCCGCGAAAGCCTTCGAGATCGCTGCGCTTGGCTTCGCCGATCACCTTGCCGGCGCCGTCGTGCGTGAACTGGTAGATCATCACCCGGTCGTAGCCGAGTATGCCGCGGAGCAAGCGAGGCGTCTTGGCGTAGAGTTCGTTCAGGTCGGTGAAGCGCGAGACAGCCGAAATAAGCGTGCGCGCAATGTCGAGCGGCCCCGAGGCAGAGCTCACGGCGGCGTGCTCGCATTCGATAATGCTGACACCTTGATGGCGATGGAGGCTGACGTCGAAACCTTGTCCGTCCGGTTTGAGCTGCTGGTTGACCAGCATCACTGGGCGCGAAGGCTCAGTCGCCGTTGCTGCTGCATTGCGCAGCGCATGAACCACGGATTCGTCGAACACTTCCGAGAGCAAACGCCCGTTGATTGGCGTTGCACCTAGACCAAGGAACGCCGCAGTGTTCTGCGAATGGCGGAGGATCGTGTCGAATTGCTGATCGCAGGCGATCATGCAGCCGTGTGGCTGAATGCTGCCCGGGATGTGGATCGGTTCACGATCGCAATTGCTGAGGTCAACGCGCTGCGTATCAGGCATGAGCGGCGCGCTCCATCGATGCCGCGGCGGCGCCGAATGCTGCATCCGCGCCGGCGATCAACGCTGCATCATCCCCTTCATGTGCGTTGAGTGCATTAGTAAAGGCGCGCCAATTGCTGGTCTCTGCTTGCGCCCAAAGGTGGCGCGCGCCGTGATCGCGCGTCATGCCAAGCGCCGCTACTTGTTTGCACAACACCCGTGCGCCGAGCGACGAGCCTTCGAGCACATAGTGCGCGCCGAGTGCGAACGACTCGTCTGCGCTCCAATCGAGCGAGCGATGCGCCAACGGCTGAAGCGCGAGATCTTTGATGTCGTCGTAAAGCACAGCGGCGATGTTTTGCGGCTTCCACGCTCCAACGCCAGTCAAACCGTACATCGCGAGCCATTCTTCAGCAGAAACGCGGAACTCGTGCAGCCCTCGCACATACTCATTATACGCGGATTGAGTAGTGAGCGGCCCAATGCGAGCTTCGAGCGCCGCGTGTGATGCGGCGGTTTCGTGCCTAAGGCGATGCCGAAGGGAGAGTTGTGAATCGTACAAATAGAATCCGCGCCCGGCCGAGAACGACCGGGCGCGGGAAAAGTTCCGTACTCGCCTGTTACGGGCAGCGCGAGCCTTTTTCGGCGGGCTCACTCGCTGTGCGTGTGCGCCACTGGCCGGCCTCTGTACGATACCGTTCGCCGACGCCGATGCGGCTCTCGTAGACATCACACGCAACGGCGTATGCGACTTCTTCCACGGAAACGCTGCGCGCTTCAGCACGGCGCGTGTAGACGGCGCGGCGCTGGATGTTCACTTGGTTTACGCGGCCGCGCAGATCACCGGAGACGCTCGCGCCTGGCACGAAGCCGAGAAAGCCATCAGTCTGCTCGCCGATCTGACCGGCCGCGCGCGCTTGGGCGATCGCTGCGTCGGCGGCTTGGCCGAACGCGGGCGCTGCGGCGAGAAGCGCTCCGGCGGCGAGGGCTGCAATGACGATGCGTTTCATGGCGTGGGCGCTCCAAATAGCTCCGAGTTCTCGTCCAGGATTTCCGCCGCATCGCGTTCGAGGCGCACAATTACCTCCTGACGGATATTGACGTTGAGATTGATCTCGATCGGCTCTTCCGGCGCCTGAATTTGCACCGGGATGCAGCCGGCCGCGGCAATGGCCGCTCCCAACCCCGTCAGTAGGCGTGCCCGCATACGCATGCGTGAAACTCCTGGCCACTCTCGTAGCCGCTCCGAGCTGAATACGCTCTGAAGCTGGACTTTATCTTGGCGGCAGGGTGTCCGGGTCAACCGGTTCTTCCGTTTCCTCTGGGGCCGCTTGGTTTATCAATGACCCTGGGTCGGTGATCGTCGCGGCCGTCTGGGCCAGGCTGCGGAAAGGTGCGGTGACGCGCACGTTGAAATCGAACGGCACGCCGCGCACGGTCACCCGGCCCAGACCAGGAATCGGGGCGATCGGCCCCAGATCCACGGGCCGCCCGGAATTTCTGCCGCTAAATTCGATCGAGGACACGACGTCGCCGTTCAGGTCGCCGTCGAGTGTGATCGACAGCGCATCATAGCGGAAGCTTCGCAGCGCATCGAAGGCGATGCGCGAGACGCCTGTGGTGTTTGCGCCGGCTTGGCCGGTGTAGGAGAGCACGCCGCCGTCGCCTTGCGACCGCAGCAAGCCGCCGTTGATGAAAGCGCTCCGGCGCGTCAGCAGAAGGGGGAAGTGACCCTCGAGCTGACCGGTGGCCGTCACATCAGGGACGTTCAGTGTCTGCAGCAGGTCCGCCGCATCGATGTCACGCAGCGTAAGTTCGAACGGCGTTTCATCTGCCCCCAGCGTGATCGTGGTCGGCGTCATCGCTAGCCGCCCCGACGCGAACGCGAAATCAGCTTCTTCGATGGAAACGCGGCTCTGATCCAGTAGCTGAAAGCGCACGCGACCGTCGCTGACGGCGATGCCAGGATTGAGTTCGCCAATCGTCAGCATTTGGCCAGGGGGTGTGGTCAAGGCGAAGAGGTCGTCAAACGTCATCTCTCCGCGAACATCGTTGACGATTGGAATCGTCGCGGTGGAGAGCGAGATGCCATCCAGTCGCACGCGGCCGGTGCTGCTGATCGCATCACGATTCCAAGCGATGTCAGCGCTGGCTGCGATATTGCCGCGGACGTTTTCCACCAAGCCACGCGCGCGCTCTGTGCTTTCGTACGGCTGCAATTTCGGGCCGAAGGTGATCTGTTCCGCTGTGCCGCGTGCGGCGCCCGCGCTTTCGTCAAT